>JAEWYD010000244.1 GCA_023462275.1 Actinomycetes bacterium | reverse complement strand
CCTTCGACCTGACCAGCGACGACGTCCGCACCGGCGAGACTCTCGACCCGACCTTCGTCGGCTCCGACGCCCTCTCCCCCCACCTCGCGTGGGGCGACCTCCCGCCCGGCACGCGCAGCCTCCTCGTGACCTGCTTCGACCCCGACGCCCCCGTGCCGCACGGGTTCTGGCACTGGGCCGTCCTCGACCTCCCGCCGACGCTCACCGCGCTGCCCCGAGGGGCCGGCTCGCCCGACGGCGCACTCCTGCCGCGGCACGCCTACCAGCTCACCAACGACGCCGGCACGACCGGCTACGCCGGCGCCTGGCCGCCCGTCGGGGACCGGACCCACCGCTACTTCTTCGCCGTCCATGCGCTCGACGTCGAGCACCTCGACGCCGACGTCGCGACCGAGCCGGGCGACGTCCAGCACCGCGCCGTCCCGCACACGCTCGCACGCGCGGTGCTCGTGCCGGTCTATCGGCGCTGACGGCGGGCCGTCACACCGAGGCGAGGAAGGCGCCGAGGACCCGCGGCCACGCCACCTGGTAGGACTCGCGGATCGCGGGTGCCTCGGCGCCGAGCGCCGACCACCCGTCGTGCCGCACCTCGACCCAGCTCGTCACCCAGCTCGCCTCGAGGAACCGCACGGTGAGGGTCGTCGTCGCGCCGTCGTCGTGCGCCGTCCAGTCGACCACCAGCTCGCACGGGGGCCGCCAGCGGACGAGCGTGCCCCACGGGTGCTCGGTCCCGTCGTCCCAGACCTCCGCGAGCGCGCCGCCCTCCCACGGGTCGATCCGCACGTCCGCCGCGAGCGCGGGAGCCATGGCCTGCTCGCGCAGCGGCCACCACCGGCCCGTACGCCGGACGAACTCCTCGAACACGTGGTCGCGCGGCCGCGCCACGAGCACCCGGCTGCGGACGGCGGGGAGGGCGTGCTCGCCCACGTGGCGGGGGCGGAAGCGGGGGCCGCCGCCGGCCGGGGCGAGCCCTCGGCGAGGAAGGACCACGTCTCGATCGTCGCCGGACTCTCCCCGGCCGACGACGGGCGAAGGTCCCGCCGCCGGGTGAGCCACGCGCCCGGTTCGGCGTATTTACACGGCTTCCTCCGTCTCTTTGGACGACATGACCATGACCTCCGAACCCCCCGTCGGCGCGCCCGCCCCCCTCGGCCGCCACGCCGCGCCCCCCGCCGCACTCGCCCCCGACGCCGTCACCGCCCTCGCCGACGCGCTCACCGGCCGGGTCGTCACCCCCCACGACGACGACTGGGCCGCCGCACGCACGCCGTGGAACGTGATCGTCGACCAGCAGCCGCTCGCCGTCGTGCTCGCAGCCGACGCCGACGACGTCGTCGCGACCGTCCGCTTCGCCGCGCGCCACGGGCTCACCGTGTCCGCGCAGCCCTCCGGCCACGGCGCCAGCGAGGCCAGCACCGGGACGGTGCTGCTGCGCACCCGGGCCCTCACCGACATCTGGGTGGACCCGGCCGCCAAGGTCGCCCGCGTCGGCGCCGGCGTCACGTGGGGCGCCCTCCAGGACGCCCTCGCCGGCACCGGCCTCACCGGTCTGGCCGGCTCCAACCCGGACGTGACGGTCGTCGGCTACTGCCTCGGCGGCGGCCTGTCGTGGTTCTCGCGGGCCTTCGGCCGCGGCGCCGGAGCCGTGCGCGCCGTCGAGCTGGTCGACGCCTCCGGCGCCCACCGCTGGGTGACCGACGCCACCGAGCCCGAGCTCATGTGGGCCCTGCGCGGCGGGGGCGGCGACCTCGCCGTCGTGACCGCCGTCGAGATCGACCTGTTCGACGCGCCCAGCATCTACGGCGGCCTCCTCGCCTTCCCCGGCGACGCCGCGCGTCCCGTGCTCCGCGCGTTCGCGGAGGCGACCCGGGCGGCTCCGGAGGAGCTCACGCTCTGGGCGATGCTCATGCACTTCCCCGACGTCGACCTCCTGCCGCCCGAGCTGCGCGGGCAGTCGTTCACGCTGGTCGGAGCCACGTTCCTGGGCGCCGCCGACGACGCCGAGCGGCACCTGGCGCCGATCCGCGCGGCCGCGCCCGTGCTCCGGGACGCGCTGCGCGTCGTCGGGCCAGAGGGCGTGGGCGCCCTCGCCGAGGAGCCCGTCGACCCGACCCCCGCAGCCATGGCGGCCACCTACCTGCACACCCTGGACGACGCCGCCATCGACGCGGTCCTGGCGCAGGCGGGCGTCGGCACCGGCACGCCGCTCGCGTCGGTCCAGCTCCGCCACCTCGGCGGCGCCCTGGGCCGCAGCACGCGCCCGGCCGTCGCCGGCGCGCGCACGGAGCCGTACCTGCTGTCCGGCCTCGCGCTGGTCATGGCGCCCGAGATGGTGCCGCCCGTGTGGGCCGCCCTCGACCGGTTGATGGGCGGTGTCGCGCCCTGGTCCGCGGAGGCGGCGCCGCTGACCTTCCTCGACCGCGACGAGCCGCTGAGCCGGGCCTACGTCGGCCCGGACCTGGACCGCCTGCGCGCGCTCAAGGCGGAGCTGGACCCCGCGGGCGTGATCCGCGGCAACCGACCCATCCCCCGGGTCTGACGAGCGACCCGCTGACGCGCCGGGCCGGGGCGCGTCAGCGGGTCGCCCAGAACGCGACCGCGGACGCCGCGGCGACGTTGAGCGAGTCCACTCCCCCGGCCATCGGGATCGTGACGACGACGTCGGCCGCCGCGGTCACGCGGCGGCTCAGCCCGTCCCCCTCCGTGCCGAGCACGAGCGCCAGCCGCTCCGGGGCCGACGCCGCGAGCTCGTCCAGCGTGACGGCGTCGTCCGCGAGCGCGAGCGCCGCCACGGTGAATCCGCGCCCGCGCAGCTCGGTGATCCCGCCCGGCCACGGGTCGATGCGCGTCCACGGCACCTGGAACACCGTGCCCATCGAGACGCGGATGCTGCGCCGGTACAGCGGGTCGGCGCACTCCGGCGTCACGAGCACCGCGTCCACACCGAGGGCCGCGGCGCTGCGGAAGCCCGCGCCGAGGTTCGTGTGGTCCACGATGCCGTCGAACACGGCCACCCGTCGCGCGCCCCCGTCGGGCCGCCCGACGCCGAGCACCTCGTCGAGCGTGGGCAGCACGGGTCGGTGCATGGCCGCCAGGGCGCCGCGGTGCAGGTGGAAGCCCGTGACCGCCTCGACGACGGCCGGCTCCCCCACGTACACCGGGACGGGGCCGAACCGCTCCTCCGCCTCGGCGACCAGCGGTTCGAGGTCCGGCAACCACCGCTCCGTCATGAGGAACGACCGCGGCCGGTGCCCGGCGGCGAGCGCGCGGGCGATGACCTTGCTCGACTCGGCCATGTAGAGCCCGCCTGCCGGCTCGAGGCGCCGCCGCAGCGCGACGTCGGTCAGGTGCAGGTAGTCCGCCAGCCGCGCGTCGTCGGGGTCGGTCAGGGCGATGACGGGCACGGCCCGATTCTGCCGCAGCGAGCACGACGGGCGGCGCCCCGGCGCGAGCGCTGCCATCCCCCGTGAGCGCTGCCGTCTCACCGGCAGCGCTCACGTGAGACGGCAGCGCTCAGCGCACGGGATTCAGTCGACGGGAGCGGTGGCGGCCGCGAACTGGCTGGCGTACAGGCGCGCGTACGCGCCGTCGGCCGCGATCAGCTCCTCGTGCGAGCCCTGCTCCACGATGGCGCCGTTCTCCATGACGAGGATCACGTCCGCGTCGCGGATCGTCGACAACCGGTGCGCGATCACGAAGGACGTGCGGCCCTGCCGGAGCGCCGCCATCGCGTGCTGCACCAGCACCTCGGTGCGGGTGTCGACCGACGACGTCGCCTCGTCCAGCACCAGGATCGCCGGGTCGGCGAGGAACGCCCGGGCGATCGTCAGCAGCTGCTTCTCGCCCGCGCTGACGTTCCCTGCCTCCTCGTCGATGACCGTGTCGTAGCCGTCGGGCAGGGTCCGCACGAAGCGGTCGACGTGCGTGACCTTCGCCGCCTCGACGACCTCCTCGTGCGTGGCGCCCTCACGGCCGTAGGCGATGTTGTCCCGGATCGTGCCGCCGAACAGCCAGGTGTCCTGCAGCACCATGCCGATGTTGCGCCGCAGCGCTTCGCGGTCCATCGCGGCGACGTCGACGCCGTCGAGCGTGATCCGGCCGCCGTCCAGCTCGTAGAACCGCATGAGCAGGTTGACGAGCGTCGTCTTGCCGGCACCCGTCGGGCCGACGATGGCGACGGTCTGACCCGGCTCGGCGACCAGCGAGAGGTCGTCGATGAGCGGCGTCTCCGGCTCGTAGCGGAACGCGACGTCCTCGAAGGCGACCCGGCCGCGCACCGGCTCCGGGACGGGACCGCCGTCCGCCGGCTCCGGCGACTGCTCCGGGGCGTCCAGCAGCTCGAACACGCGCTCGGCCGAGGCGACGCCGGACTGCAGCAGGTTCATCATCGAGGCGACCTGCGTGATCGGCTGCGTGAACTGGCGCGAGTACTGGATGAACGCCTGGACGTCGCCAAGGCTGATCGCGCCCTGCGCCACGCGCAGGCCGCCCACCACGGCGACGATCACGTAGTTCAGGTTGCCGAGGAACATCATGACCGGCTGGATGACGCCGGAGATGAAGTGGGCCTTGAACGTGGCCTGGTAGAGCGCCTCGTTCTCGGTGTGGAACTCCTCGGAGGCGGCGTCCTGGTGACGGAAGACCTTGACGAGCGCGTGGCCGGTATACATCTCCTCCACGTGGGCGTTCAGGCGCCCGGTGCGCTGCCACTGCGCCATGAAGTGGGGCTGCGCCTTCTTCGCGATGTACGTGGTGCCGAACCCCGCCGCGGGGAGCACCAGGAGCGCGATCACCGCGAGCAGCGGGGAGATCCAGAACATCATCACCAGGACGCCGACGATCATCAGCACGGAGTTGATGAGCTGGCTCAGCGTCTGCTGGAGCGTCTGGGCGAGGTTGTCGATGTCGTTCGTCACGCGCGACAGCAGCTCGCCGCGCGGCTGGTGGTCGACGTAGCTCAACGGGAGCCGGCCGAGCTTGTCCTCGACGCGCTCGCGCAGCCGGTAGACGGTGCGCTGCACGAGGCCGGTCGTGAGCAGGCCCTGGACGTACCCGAACAGCCACGACACCAGGTAGAGCCCGAGCGCCAGCAGCACGATGCCACGCAGCGCGTCGAAGTCGATGCCGACGCCGGGCACCACGTCCTTGATGCCGGCGAGCATGTCCGCCATCTGGTTGTCGCCGTGCTGGCGAAGCGCCTCGATCGCCTGGTCCTGGGTGAGCCCGGGCATCTGCTGGTCGAGGATCGTGCCGACGACGCCGCGGAAGATCACGTCGGTCGCCCGGCCCAGCACCTTGGGCGCCGCCACGACGGCGATGACGCTGATCGTCGTCAGGGCGATGACCATGCCGAGCTGGGCCCGCTCGGGCCGCAGCTCGCCGAGCAGGCGGCGCAGCGAGCCCTTGAAGTTCATCGCCTTCTGGGTGGGCATCGCCATGCCCATCGGGCCGCCGCCCATGGGGCCGCGGGGCCGCTGCGGCCCGCGGGTGGTCGGCTCCGCGCGGTGCGCGGTCTCGTTCTCGGGGGCGCTCACGCCGCCGCCTCCTCTTCGGTCACCTGGGAGAGCACGATCTCCCGGTAGGTCTCGTTGCCGGCCATGAGCTCGGCGTGGGTGCCGATGCCGACCACCTCGCCGTCGTCCAGGACGACGATCCGGTCGGCACCCCGGATGGTGCTGACACGCTGGGCGACGACGACGACTGTCGAGTTCCGCGTCTCGGGCACGAGCGCGGCGCGCAGCGCGGCGTCCGTGGCGAAGTCCAGGGCCGAGAACGAGTCGTCGAACAGGTAGATCTCAGGCCGGCGGACGAGCGCCCGCGCGATCGCGAGCCGCTGCCGCTGGCCGCCCGAGACGTTCGTGCCGCCCTGCGTGATCTCGGCCTCGAGGCCGCCCATCTCGCGGACGAACTCCACCGCCTGCGCCACCTCGAGGAAGTGCCACAGCTCGTCGTCGGTCGCGTCCGGGTTCCCGTAGCGCAGGTTGCTGCCGACCGTCCCGCTGAAGAGGTACGGCTTCTGCGGCACCAGGCCGATCGTCCCCCAGAGCGTGTCGAGCTCGAGGTCGCGCACGTCGACGCCGTCGACCAGCACCTCGCCCTCGGTCACGTCGTACAGCCGCGGGATCGTGTTGAGGAGCGTCGTCTTGCCGGAGCCGGTCGAGCCGATGATGGCTGTGGTCTCGCCGGGCGCGGCCACGAAGCTCACGCCGCGGAGCACCGGGTCCGCGGCGCCCGGGTAGCTGAACCCGACACCCCGCAGCTCGAGCCGCCCGCTGCCCTCGAGCTCAGCGAGCCCGCCAGACGGCGGCACCACTGTCGTCGAGGTGTCCAGCACCTCGCTGATGCGGCCCGCGGAGACCTCCGCGCGCGGCACCAGCATGAACATCATCACGGCCATCATCACCGAGATGAGGATCTGCATGAGGTAGCTCAGGAACGCCGTCAGCTGGCCGACCTGGATCGATCCGTCGTCCACCCGGTACGCGCCGAACCACATGACGGCCGCGCTCGACAGGTTCATCACGAGGAACACCGACGGGAACATGAAGGAGATCACGCGACCGACTCCGACCGCGGTGTCCATGAGGTCGCGGTTGGCGGTGTCGAAGCGACGACGTTCGTGCGTGTCTCGCACGAAGGCGCGGATGACCCGGATGCCGGTGATCTGCTCGCGCATGACGCGGTTGATGCCGTCGATCTTCTTCTGCATGGAGCGGAAGAGCGGCCGGAGCTTGATGATCGCGATACCGAGCAGGATGGCCAGCACGGGGACGATGACCACCAGCAGCCACGACAGCTCGACGCTCTCCTGCAGAGCCATGACGACGCCGCCGACCATCATCACGGGCGCGGCCACCATGATGACCAGGCTCATGAAGACGACCGTCTGTACCTGCGTGACGTCGTTGGTGGTCCGGGTGATCAGGGATGGGGCGCCGAACTTGCCCACCTCGCGCGCCGAGAAGGTCTGCACGTGGTCGAAGACGCCGGCGCGCAGGTCCCGGCCGATGGACATGGCGACCTTCGCCCCCGCCCACACGGCGCCGACCGAGCAGGCGACCTGCGCGACCGTGACGGCGAGCATGAAGCCGCCCAACCGGAGGATCGCCCCGGTGTCACCCTTGGTCACGCCGTCGTCGATGATGTCGGCGTTGAGGCTGGGCAGGTAGAGGTTGGCGACCGCCTGGACGAGCTGGAGCAGCACGACGACGGTGACGAGGCTTGCGTACGGGCGCAGCCGGTCGCGCAGCAACCGGATCAGCATGGGTCCTCCACGGACGACGAACGGACGAGGGCACCGTCGAGGAAGAGCTCGACGATCTGGCCGGGGGTGAGCGGCGGGTTGACGCCGGTGCCGAGCGGGCGGGTGCTCGCGATGACGATGCCCGCGAGCAGCCGGGCGCTGACCAGCGGATCGAGGCGCAGGTGCTCCTCGTGAGGATGCAGCACGTCGGCCACGGCGCGCACCACGACTTCGACGGGGTTGTGCGCCGGCGGTCCGTGCGGGTGTGCGGGCTTGCCGCTGCGGGCCTCCCGACCAGCCGCCATGAGGACCGCGACGTCACCGGCGTGGGTCTGCAGGATGGCCACGACCTTGCGCAGCTTGATGCGCAGGGGCAGTGCGGCCTCGACACCGGCCAGGCGCGCCAGCACGGGCGCCGGGTCGAGAGCCCGGTGAATCGCCGCGCCGAGCAGCGCCCCCTTGTCGGGGAACACGCGGAAGAGCGTTCCCTCGGCGACGCCGGCGGCGTCCGCGAGGTCACGCGTCGTGACCGAGGCGCCGCGCTCCCGCAGCAGCGGGATCGCGGCGAGGAGGATGGCCTCCCGGCGCTCGTCGGGCGGCATCGGGGACGCACGCCGGGACCGCTCGGGTACGCAGTCGGCGGCGGGGGGTCGGTCGGGCACGGCCATGACGGTACCACCAATGAGTGAGGACTCACTCATTCATTCCTCCTGTCCCCCTGCCGCGGTCGATACTTCACCCCGTGGCCGACATCATCGAGGCGCTCCCGGTGACGCCGGGGGTCTACCGCTTCCGGGACGCGTCCGGCCGCGTCGTCTACATCGGCCGCGCGACCGACCTGCGCCGCAGGGTCGCGTCGTACTGGGGCCCGCTCGACGACCGCCCGCACCTGCGCCGCATGGTGGCTCAGGTGACCCGCGTCGAGGCCCTTCCCTGCGCGTCGGCGCACGAGGCGGCGTGGCTCGAGCGGAACCTGCTCGAGACCAGCAAACCGCGCTGGAACCGCGTGCGGGGCGGCCTCGAGGTGCCGACGTACGTCACCCTGCGCACCGGACCGTCGGCGGCGCGCCTCGCGGTGACGCACCAGCCGGAGCACCAGGCCGGGACCACGCGGAGCTTCGGGCCCTACCTCGGAGGTACCCGGAGCCGGCTGGCGGTCGCCGGCCTCGAGCGCGCGCTCGGGCTCGCCTACACGGCCGACCAGCTGGGCGGGTTCGATCGCGACATGGCGCGGGTCCGCGGCGTGACGGCGGCGCAGCGCACGGAGCACGCAGCGCTCGCTGCCGCGGTGCTGGGCGGCGATGCCGACGCCCTCGCGCACGTCGTCGGACTCCTGGTGGCGCGCCGCGACGAGGCGTCTGCCGCGCTGGCGTTCGAGATGGCCGCCCGGATCCAGTCCGAGGTCGCGGCGCTGACGTGGATCGCCGCGCCCCAGCGGGTCACCGTGGACGCGGGAGCAGACAGCCCCGACCGACAGCTCGCGGGCTGGTCGGACGGTGTCCTGGTCCTGCTCACGCTGCGCCGCGGCCGGGTCGACCGCTGGCAGCAGCGGCCCCTGCCGCAGGCTCGGGCGGCACCTCTCGTTGCCGGGACACCCCGGGACTGGGCCCCGGCGCTCGCCGAGGCGGCGCGGCTCGCCGCCGCCCTGCGGGACGCCGCACTCCCGGCCCGGCGGCGCTGAGC
>JAEWYD010000243.1 GCA_023462275.1 Actinomycetes bacterium | reverse complement strand
CCGCGGACCCGGTGGGGTCCGCGGCCCTCGGGCGCAGCTGGTCAGGCGATCGACACCGGCGTGGTGAGCACCCGGTCGTGGCCGAGGCGGCGGACGGGGCCGGTCACCTCGTAGTCGACGGTGCCGTGCAGGTCCTCCGAGGAGGAGCCGACGGAGAGCTTGCCGCGGTGCGGGGCGACGGTCCACCCGCCCTCGGGGGCCACCCAGGCGAGGCGGTCCGCGGCGACGGTCCAGGTGACCTCGGCGGACTCGCCGGGCTCCAGCGTGACGCGGGCGTACCCGACGAGGGCGATGACGGGCCGCGTGACCGGCGCGACGACGTCGTGCAGGTAGAGCTGCGCGACGTCGGACCCGGCACGGTCACCGGTGTTGGTCACGCGGACGCTCACCTGGAGCGAGCCGTCGGTGGCGAGCGTCGCGTCGCTGACGCGGACGTCGCTCTGCTCGAAGGTGGTGTAGCTGAGGCCGTGACCGAAGGGGAACACCGGCGACGGGTCCAGGTTGGTCACGTCGGCCTTGCCCGCGAGGCGCACGTGCCGGTACGTCGTCGGCATCATGCCGGCGGAGCGCGGGAACGACAGGGTGGTCCGGCCCGACGGGTTCACGCGGCCGCTGAGGATGCCGGCGATCGCGTGGCCACCTTCCTGGCCGGGGAACCACGCCTGCACGACGGCGGCGCACCGGCCGACCGCCCACTCGATGGCGTAGGGCCGGCCCGAGACGAGGACGAGCACGACCGGGGTGCCGGTCGCGAGGACGGCCTCAGCCAGCGCGACCTGCTCGCCGGGCAGGTCGAGGGTGTCGACGTCGCAGCCCTCGCCGACGGTGCCGCGCCCGAACAGACCGGAGCGGTCGCCGAGGACGAGCACGGCGACATCCGCCTCGGTGGCGGCGGCGACGGCGTCGTCGAAGCCCTCGCGGCCGGGCTCGCGCACGTCGCAGCCCGCGGCGTGGCTGATCTGCGCCCCGGGCAGCTCCTCGCGCAGGGCGGCGAGGACCGTCGTCATGCGCAGGCCGGGCTCGACGTCGGGGTGGTGCACCTCGACGTGGTTCGTGAACGAGTAGTCGCCGAGCAGGGAGGCCGCGGTGTCGGCGTTCGGGCCGATGACGGCGACGCGACCCGTGCCGGCCAGCGGCAGCGCGCCGTCGTTGGCCAGGAGGATGACCGACTCCTCGGCCACGCGCCGCGCGAGCGCCGCGTGGGCCGGCGGGTTGAGGTCGATGGGCTCGTCCGAGACCTCGGTGGGCTCGTCGAACAGCCCGAGCGACGCCTTGAGCTCGAGGACCCGGCGCACGGAGCGGTCGATCGCCGCGACCACCTCGGGGGCCAGGTCGGCCTCCCCGAGGGCGGGGTAGCAGTCGGCGTTCGGGAGCTCGACGTCGACGCCCGCGAGGAGCGCGCGCTCGGCCGAGGCCTGCTTGCCGTCGCTGACGGCGTGGAGGGTCTCCAGGAAGTTCACGCCGAAGTAGTCGGCCACGACCGTGCCCTCGAAGCCCCACTCGTCGCGGAGCAGGCGGGTGAGGAGCGCGGCGTCGCCGTGCACGGGGACCTGGTCGATCTCCGAGTACGACGGCATGACGGCGCGGGCGCCACCCTGCGTGAGGGCCACCTCGAACGGGTAGAGCAGCAGCTCGGCGAGCTCGCGGGGGCCGATGTGCACCGGCCCGAGGTTGCGGCCGCCCTGCGAGGCCGGGTAGCCGACGAAGTGCTTGAGGGTCGCGACGATGCCGCCGTCCTCGAGGCCGCGCACGAACGCGGCGCCCATGGTGCCGACGAGGTACGGGTCCTCGCCGAAGCACTCCTCGACGCGGCCCCACCGGGCGTCGGTGACGACGTCGAGCAGCGGCGCGAGGCCCTGGTGCACCTCAAGCGCACGCATGGAGTCCGCGATCGCGGAGGACACCTCGTGCATGAGGGCCGGGTCCCAGGTCGCGCCGTAGGCCGGCGGGGACGGGAACGTCGTCGCCTTCCAGGTCGCGACGCCGGTCAGGCACTCCTCGTGCGCGATGGCGCCCACGCCGGACTGCCCGCGGAGGTCGGCCTGCATGCGGCGCAGGGCGGTGCGGCCCTCCGTCGGGTCGAGCGGCCGGGTGCCGTACAGGCGCGTGATGTGCCCGAGGCCGGTCGTGGCGAGCGTCTCCCAGTCGGGGCTGGTCGGCATGTTCTCGTTCTGCGCCGGCGCGACGGCGCCGGTGGTCGAGTCGATGCCGATCCACGCGCCCACGAGCTGCGCGAGCTTCTGGCTGGTGGACATGCTCGCCATGAGCTCGTCGACACGGGCTTGGGCAGTGGTCGTGAGGGCCATCCGAATTGCCTTCCAGCTGCGGAACGTGCCTCCGTCCGTGCGGACCGGGGCGGGATGCGTCATCGCACCACGACGCCGAGAGAGCGCTTTCTTCGTGACGCTGCTCAGACGATACGGGACGGGAGGCGCGCTGGTCCATGACGCGGGGCGGCAAGGTGCGCCGCGCGGGACACGCCCGTGCCGGACTGCCCGGGTTCGCCCGAGAAAGCGCTCTCTCGACGGGTGCCCAAGTGGGCCCCACCTCTGCAACGATGGGGCCGTGCACCCAGGCCCGAACGGACGCGGCGTCGCCACGCTGGAGGACGTCGCCGCCGCAGCCGGGGTCTCCCGGGCCACGGCGTCGCGCGTGCTGAACGGGGTCCCCACCGTCCGGGCGAGCTACGTCGCCGCCGTCCAGCGGGCCGTGGCGGAGCTCGGCTACCGGCCCAACCCGGCGGCGCGGTCGCTCGCGCGCGGGCGGCACGACTCCATCGCGCTCATCCTCACCGAGCGCGACCTGGCCGAGCTGCCGCACTCGTTCTTCGCCCAGCCGCTGCGCGGCGCCACGGCAGCCGTCTCCCGCAGGTCCCTGCAGCTCGTCCTGCTGCTCGCCACCGAGGACGACGCCACGCTGCGCCGCTACCTGGACGGCAGCCACGTGGACGGCGCGCTCGTGATCCTCGAGGCGCACAGCACCCACCTGCCCGCACTGCTCGGCCCGACGGGCGTGCCCGTCGTCTACCTGGGCCGGCCGCTGGACTCCGACCCGACGGTGCACACCTACGTCGACGTCGACAACTACGGGGGAGCGCGGATCGCGACCGAGGAGCTCGTCGGGGCCGGTCGCCGGGTGGTCGGCACGATCGCGGGG
This sequence comes from Actinomycetes bacterium, assembly GCA_023462275.1. GTDB lineage: Bacteria > Actinomycetota > Actinomycetes > Actinomycetales > Cellulomonadaceae > Actinotalea. The sequence goes on along the minus strand of JAEWYD010000243.1, from coordinate 10,674 downwards.
CCACCGGACATGGGCGTGGCGGTGGACCGCCTCGCGGGCTGGCGGGACGTGCTCGTGGAGCGCGGCCTCGAGGTCCCGGCGCCCGCGTACGCCGACTTCACCGCCGACGGCGGGGCGAACGCCATGGCGCGACTCCTGGCGGCGCGCCCGGACGTCGACGCCGTCTTCGTGCAGAGTGACCTCATGGCGACGGGCGTGCTGAAGGTGCTCGCCGCGAGCGGTCGCCGGGTCCCGGCGGACGTGTCGGTGGTCGGCTACGACGACTCGATCCTCGCCACGACGGCCACGCCGCCCCTGACGTCCGTGCGCCAGCCGCTGGAGGAGATGGGCCAGCTCATGGTCGACGTCCTCCTGGACCGCATCGAGAACCCGGGCGCCCCGCCGGCCCAGCGCATCCTGGCGGCGCAGCTGACGCGGCGCGAGTCCGTCTGACGGTCGTGGCCGCCGCCGGCACCTGTGGCCTGCGGCAGGATGTGCCCATGCGCATCCACATCGCCGCCGACCACGCCGGGTACGAGCTCAAGGTGCACCTCGTGGAGCACCTGCGGGCGGCGGGGCATGACGTCGTCGACCACGGCTCCCTCACCTACGACCCCGCGGACGACTACCCCAGCGTCTGCTTCGCGGCCGGCGAGGCCGTCGTCGCGGACGCCGGCAGCCTCGGCGTCGTCATCGGCGGCTCGGGCAACGGCGAGCAGATCGCCGCGAACAAGGTCCGCGGCGTTCGCGCCGCGCTCGCGTGGAACACCGCGACCGCGCAGCTCGCCCGGCAGCACAACGACGCGAACGTCGTCGCGATCGGGGCGCGCCAGCACTCCGTCGACGAGGCCACCGAGCTGGTCGACGCGTTCGTCGCCGAGCCGTTCAGCGGCGACCCGCGCCACCAGCGCCGTATCGACCAGGTCGCCGACTACGAGGCCTGAGGCCCGTCACCAGATCCAGCTGCACACCGGCGCGACCGGCCAGCCGAACGCGACTGCGGCGCGCCGCACCGCCCCCGGCGTCAGCTCGCGCACCAGCCCGGCGGACGCCAGGGCCTCGAGCGAGACCCCGCCGAGGTAGGCGGAAGCCAGCTCCCGCACGTCCAGCGCCAGGTCGGCCGGCTGGTCGGAGCGGGTCACGCCGGCGGAGTCGGGGCCCCCGACGACGCGCCAGGCGCCGTGGTTCCCCGGCAGCCGCGCGTCGGTCACGTCCAGCACGACGTCGACCGGCGCCGAGTACCGCCGCGCCGCGAGGGCCGTCGGTACGTCGAGCAGCCGCACCCAGAGGTTGTCCGAGACCGCGGGGAGCGCCGCGCGCGGGTCGACGAGCAGGAACCACAGCGGGTCGTCGGTCGCCAGCAGGCCGACCTCGACGGTCGCCATCAGGTCGAGGTCGAGCAGCACCCCCCACAGCGCGCGGGCCGTGGCGGCGTCCTGTGCCACCGCCTCCCGCACCCGGACGATGCCGCGGGGGCCCTCGTCCTTCCACTCGTCCTTCCGGCGGAAGAGCGCGTACCCGCGCGCGGTCGCGTCGGTCTCGTCGTCGCCGACGATCGCGATGCGCAGCGACTCGGCGCCACCCCGGTTCGGCTCGAGGTCCGCGGTCCACGCCGTCAGCTGGTTCGCCGACTCGCGCGTCACCCAGCCCGGCCGGTCGACGCGCCCGTGCACGGCCTGCATGAGCGGGCCGTGGCGGTCGGGGTCGAGGCGCTCGATGCGCACCCGGAGCGCGGCGGCGCCCGGGACGTCGCGCAGGGGCGCGCGGCGCGGCAGGCGCATCCGCAGCGACGTCGCGGCCAGGCCGTAGCCGAACCGCCCGTAGATCCCCGGCTCGGCGGCGAAGAGCGCCGACACGGCCTCCCCGCGCTCGAGGCTGCGGGCGAAGTGGTCCTCGATCATCGTCGAGAGCAGGCCGCGGCGCCGGTGGCCCGGGTGCACGCCCACCCAGGTGAGCCCCGAGACCGACGTGCGCGTTCCGGGCACCGGGAAGGCCTGGTACCGGTAGGACGCGTGGATCGCGACGAGCTCGCCGTCGTCGGTCTCGACGCCGCGGGCGCGGTCCCAGTCCAGCGTGACCGGGAACGTCAGGAGCGTCTCGTCGGACGTCGCGGTGGGGAAGGCCCACGTGTCGATGCGGATGAGGTCGGCGTGGCGCGTCTGGGGGATGTCCGTGCGGCGGTACCCGGCAGGCAGGGAGGTCATGGGCCCATCGTGCCGGGCGCCGACCGGCTGGTCGAACGGCTTTCTGCCCGTCCGGCGCGCCGCGGGGGCGGTCGCCGCCTCCCATCCCTCGGGACGCGGACCCGTTCCGGCGCTGCACGCAGCACCGACGTCCGCGGCGGGAGATAGCCTCGCCGGGTGACCATGACGGCCTGGCCCGCTGCCGCGCGCCCGCGCGCTGCGCGCTGGCGTTGGGCCGACGTCCTGCGGCCCCGCCGCCTCATGGCGCGCCAGCTGACGACGACGACGGTCCTCGTCGCGCTCTCGTGCTGCGCGGCGCTCGGGGTCGTCGTGGCGCCGGAGTGGGTGACGCCCGCGACGACGCTGCTCATCGTGCTCCTGGGCGTCTTCAGCCTGCGCCTGCCGGGCATGATCGCCCTGAGCGTCGCGGTGCTGGCGGAGGTCGCGGGCCTCTGGTTGCTCCAGTGGGTCGACGTCGAGCCGGGCTCGCTCCTCGTGACGGTCGCCGGTGTCGTGGCGGCGCTCCTGTTCGTGCGGTCGCGGGACCGCCTCGGCCTGCAGGGCGCGGCCAGCGACCTGATGCTCGTGGACCTGCGCGACCGCCTCGTGGCGCACGGGCGGATCCCCCCGCTGCCCGCGCCGTGGCGGGTCGACAGCGTGGTGCGGTCGGCGTACGCGGAGGCGTTCTCCGGAGACTTCGTCGTGGCTGCGCGGACCGGGAACCTGCTCGAGATCGTGCTGGTAGACGTCTCCGGCAAGGGCCAGGAGGCCGGCGTGCGGTCGCTGCTGCTCTCGGGTGCCTTCGGCGGGCTGCTCGGGACGATGGCGCCTGAGCGGTTCCTGCCCGCGGCGAACGCGTACCTGCTGGCCCAGGACTGGCCGGAGGGCTTCGCCACCGCCGTCCACCTCGCCGTCCGCCTCGACAGCGGGCTCTTCACCGTGACCACCGCCGGGCATCCCCCGGCCGTGCAGCTGCACGCGGGCTCCGGCCTCATCGAGCCCCTGGAGACAACCGGCGGCCCCGCGCTCGGCATCGTCCCGGCGCCCCGTTTCGCCACCCACCGGGGCGTGCTGGACCACGGGGACACCCTGATGCTCTACACGGACGGCCTCGTCGAGACCCCCGGCTCGGATGTCGAGCTCGGCATCGACCGGCTGATGGGCGAGGCGGAACGCTTCGTGGCCACCCGCAGCGGGGGCGCGGCCGCGGTGCTCGACGGCGTGCGGGCCGGCGACAACGACGACCGCGCGCTGATCCTCGTGCGGCGCGACTGAGCCCGCACGCGGCGGACGGAGCGGCGTGGACGACGACTACCTCGAGGCCGTGCTGGACGTCGTGGCGGCCATCCCTGCGGGTCGGGTGATGACGTACGGCGGCATCGCGGAGGTCGTGCGGGAGCGACTGGGCCGCGGCGGTCCGCGGATGGTCGGTCAGGTCATGGCGCGCGCCGGTGGCGGGGTGCCGTGGTGGCGGGTCGTCAACGCGGCGGGGTCGCCGCCGGCCCGGCACCGCGGGACGGCGCTCGCGCACCTGCGCGCCGAGGGCGCCCCGCTCACGACGGGCGACGACGAGGCGCGCGTCGTCCTGCGCACCGCCGTGTGGTGGCCCGACGACTGACGCGCGGGGGCCTCAGTCCGGCTGGGAGTCCTCGGCCTCGGGCCGGCGCAGCGGGGCGTAGGTCGCCAGGAGCGACGCCGCCATCGGCGTCCCCTCGCCGGCGACCTCCTTCGCGATCCGCTCCGCCTCCCGGGCGAGCCGGTCGAGGGCTCGCCGGATGGCCGTCGTCGTCGCCGCGCTCAGGACGGACACGGGCGTGGACAGCGCCTTCGCGTCGAACTCGACGTCGTGCAGCCGCCCGGTGTGGTCGACGACCACCCGCACCTCGTGCCCGGGCGACCACACGGCCACGTGGAGGCGCTCCAGCGCCGCCTGCGTCGCACGGGCACGCTTCAACTCGCTGCGGCTGAGCTCGGACCACTCGTCGATCTGCGCGAGCGCAGCGGCGAAGCCCTCCTCGATGGTCGCCTCGTCGATGTCCTCGAGCCCGGGCAGCTCCTGGGTCCCGTCAGTCACGAGAGTCTCCCGTCAGACTGGATACGCTCTCCTCGAGTCGATGGAGTCCCTCGACGATCGAGGTGATCGAGGACTCGAAGGACCCGGCCGCCGTTCGCGGGGCCGCCGCCACGGGTGCCGGGCGGGGCGCCGACCAGCTCGGGATGCTGCCGCCGCCCGCCATCGCCACCCGCGGGCTGGACCCCGCGCCGAGCGCCTCGCTGATCCGGGTGAGGGCCGGGCCGGCGGTCTTCAGGGCCGACGTCACGGTCCGGATCGACTGGAGCGCGTCGCGGACGGACGTGACCAGCTTGGTGACCCACTCCTTGACCTTCTTCACGCGCTGGGCGATCGCCGTGACGGCCCGCGGGATCACCCAGCTCAGGCCGATGCCCCACGTGCCCAGCGCCTGCGCAACCCACGAGATCAGCTTGCCGACGAGCTCGGCGATGACGTTGCGGATGATCGCGCGGATGCGCTCCACGATGCCGCTGACGGCGGACAGCGCCTTGCCGATCCCGGCGCTGATGCGCGAGAGGGAGTCGATGGACTCCGACAGCGTCGAGGCGAACTTCCGGTAGCTGTCGGCGGCCGGCCCCGTCCACCCGCGCAGCGTCGTGTTCACGCGGGCCAGGTAGTCCTTGGCGGTCGTCTCGACCTTCTGCGACGTGCTCGTCCAGGCCGTGGCGCGTGCCTGCACGCTCCGGGGGTCGCCGCCGACGGCCTTGAGCATCTGGGGGAGGGGCGGCAGGTAGTCCATGAGGAAGTTCGCGCAGCTGCCGGCCAGCGTCGCGATCGGGTCCGACATCAGGGACATCGTGTCGACCTGGAACCCACCGACCGAGAACGAGCCGCCGAGCAGGCCGCCGAGCCCGTTGCGGCTCGCGAAGCCGCCATGGCCGACGTCGGTGATGGTCGTGACGGCCGGCCGGAGCGCCGACGCGCAGGCGAGGCACTCGTCCAGGGGCCGCAGGGACGAGGAGGTGCCGAACGTCGAGGTGGTCATCGCAGCTCCCGCAGCAGCGTCGTCAGGCGGCCGCTCGTCGCGTCGTCGACGGCGTCGTAGGTCTCGGCGGCGGCCGTCATGGCGGCCGCCGCGCCGTTCAGTGCCTTGGTGGCGGACGACATGCCCGCCACCCCGGAGGACTGCAGCACGGTCGCCGGGGCGAGGAAGAAGCTGCAGATCATCCCGAAGGCGTTGCCCGACATCGACGTGTGGCTCACCGCCTGGAGCGCCGTCTGCAGGCCGCTCGCGACCTGGGCGACCTCCGCGGCGTGCGTGCGCAACGCCGCCGTGTCCACGACGAACTGGTTCACCGCGTGCCCCCTGTCTCACCGGTCAGCAGCCGGTCGTACGCATCGAGGACGTCGGTGTCCCCGAGCGGGTCGTCCGGGAGGAGCAGCTGGGCCTGGAGCGGCGCGGCCTGCTCGCGCAGGTCGGCGAGCGCGGCCTCGGTCGCCTCCAGCACGTCGGCACGGGCCTGCCCGACGCCGTCGCGGAGCGCGACCGGTGCGATCTCCAGGTCGGTGACGATCCCGCGGTGGTCGACCACGACGCGGACCCCGCCGTCGGCGGACCTGCCCGTCCCGGTCAGCCGCGCCAGCTCGCCGGCGATCCCCTGCGCTCGCGCGGAGACCTCGGCCGCCTGCTGGAGGCTCTTCTCGACGAGCTGCCGCAGTCGTTCTGCGTCGGACATGGCGCCCTCCCCCCGCCGCGGACTCTAGGACATACGGACGGGCGAGGTCGAATACCGTCCAAATCCGACACGCCGGGGCGCGCGGGCAGTGGTGTCACCGGCGCTGGCGCCGCGAGCTCACCACCCCCGTGTCGAACCCGGCGAGGTGCAGCCCGCCGTGGAAGCGTGCGTGCTCGATCTTCAGGCAGCGGTCCATGACGACGTCGAGCCCGGCGGCCTCCCCGGTGCGTGCGACGTCCTCGTGCCAGGAGCCCAGCTGCAGCCACAGCGTGCGCGCCCCGACGGCGAGGGTCTCCTCGAGCACGCCCGGCAGGTCGTCGTGACGGCGGAAGACGTCGACGAGGTCGGGCCGCACGGGCAGCGCCGCCAGCGACGGGTACACCGGCCGCCCGAGGATCTCGGTCGCCCGCGGGTTGACGAAGTAGACGTCGTAGTCCGTCGAGGTCAGCAGGTAGGTGGCCACGAAGAAGCTGGCGCGGGCGGGGTTGTCCGAGGCGCCCACGACGGCGACGGTCCGGGTGCGGCGCAGGATGGCGAGCCGTTGGGCGGCGCCCGGGCCGACCCAGGTCCGCTCCGCCGCGGCGGAGCCGGTCGGCCCGGTGCTGCTCGCGGGCAGCGCGCAGGCCGCGCCGGCGCCGTCGACGTCCCCGAGGATGCTCATGACCGTCCCTCCCACGCCTCGACGGGCCCGACCGCGCGCGTGAGCGCCTGGTCCAGGTCCCACAGGATGTCCTCCGGGTCCTCGAGCCCCACGCTGATGCGCACGAGGTCCTCCGGCACCCCGGCCGCGGCCAGCTGGGCGGGGGTGAGCTGCTGGTGCGTCGTCGAGGCCGGGTGGATGACGAGCGTGCGGGCGTCCCCGATGTTCGCCAGGTGGCTCGCCAGCTCGCACGCCTCGATGAAGGCCTGACCGGCGGCTCGGGCCGGGACCTCGTCGGTGCCCCGGACCCCGAACGCGAAGACGGCGCCCGGTCCGAGCGGCAGGTAGCGCGCGGCCCGCTCGTGGTGCGGGTGGCCGGGCAGGCCCGCCCAGGTCACGTAGGCGACGCGGGGGTCGGCGTCGAGCCAGGTCGCGACGGCCCGGGCGTTGGCGAGGTGGGCGTCCATGCGCTGGGGGAGGGTCTCGACGCCCTGGAGGATGGCGAAGGCCGCCATCGGCGTCAGCGCGGGCCCGATGTCGCGCAGCTGCTCGCTGCGTAGCTTCGTGAGGAACCCGTACTCGCCGAAGTTGTCCCACCACCGGACGCCGCCGTAGGAGGGCACGGGCTCGGTCATCTGCGGGAACTTGCCGTTGCCCCAGTCGAACCGGCCGCTCTCGACGACGACGCCGCCGAGCGTCGTGCCGTGGCCGCCCAGGAACTTGGTCATCGAGTGCACGACGACGTCGGCGCCGTGCTCGAGCGGCCGGCAGAGGTACGGCGTCGCGAGGGTCGCGTCGACGACGAGCGGCACGCCCGCGGCGTGCGCGACGTCCGCGAGGGCCGCGAGGTCCGCGATCTCGCCCGACGGGTTGCCGATCAGCTCGACGTACACGACCTTCGTCTCCGGCCGGATGGCGGCGGCGAAGTCGGCGGGGTCCGTGCCGGGCACGAAGGTGGTCGCCACGCCGAACCGGCGCAGCGTCACGTCCAGCTGGGTGATCGTGCCGCCGTAGAGCGCCGCGCCGGCGACGACGTGGTCGCCCGCCCCGACCAGCGCGGCGAAGGTGATGAACTCCGCCGCCATGCCCGACGCCGTCGCGACCGCGCCGATGCCGCCCTCGAGCGACGCGATGCGCTCCTCGAGCGCGGCCACGGTGGGGTTGCCGATGCGGGAGTAGATGTTCCCGTACTTGCGGAGCGCGAAGAGGCTCGCGGCGTCGGCGGCGTCGTCGAAGACGAAGCTCGTGGTCTGGTAGATCGGCACGGCGCGTGCCCCTGTGCTGCCGTCCGGCACCCCGCCGGCGTGCAGCGCGCGGGTCCGGAACCCGAACGTCCGGTCCGTCATGCGACCTCCTCGTCCTCGATGTCCTCGTCGATGCCGGTGTCCGTGGCGACGTCGGCCGGTGGTGCGACCCACGTCGTCGTCGCGGCCAGCGCCGTCCGCACGGCCCGCGCGGCCAGGGCTGCCCGGATCCGCTCGACCGCCGTCGCGTCGGCGAGCGACGTCGTGTCGCCCAGCGTCGCGCCGGCGTGCAGCTCGGCGAGCAGTCGCCTCAAGATCTTGCCACTGCGGGTCTTGGGCAGGTCGGGCACGACCACCACGTCGCTCGGGCGCGCGATCGGGGAGATCGCGCGGGCGACGTGCGCACGCAGCTCGGTGCTGAGGTCGCTCGTCGTGAGCTCCTGCGTGGCGCCGGCTCGCGTCGGCACCACGAACGCCACCACGGCCTGCCCGGTGGTCGCGTCGGCGACGCCGGTCACGCCGGCCTCCGCCACCCCCGGGTGCGCGACCAGGGCCGACTCGATCTCGATGGTCGAGAGCCGGTGGCCGGAGACGTTGATGACCTCGTCGGCGCGTCCGAGCAGCCACAGGTGGCCGGCCTCGTCGACCCGGGCGCGGTCGCCCGACAGGTAGAGGCCCTGCTCGGCGAAGCGGGCCCAGTAGGCGTCGCGGTAGCGCTCCGGGTCGCCCCAGATGGTCCGCGCCATGCCGGGCCAGGGCCGGTCGACGGCCAGCAGACCGTCGACGCCGGGGGCCACCGGCGTGCCGTCCTCGCCGACGACGCGGACCGAGATGCCGGGCAGCGCCCGGCCCGCGCTGCCGGCGGGCGGGTCGACCAGGCCCACGGGGGACACCATGGTCGCCCCCGTCTCCGACTGCCACCACGTGTCGACGACGGGCGCGGTCCCGGCCCCGACGTGCGTGCGCAGCCACTGCCATGCCGCGGGGTTGATGGGCTCGCCGACGCTGCCGAGGCGCCGGACGCTCGTCAGGTCGAACCGGTCGTCGAAGCCGTCGGGGAACCAGGTGGCCAGCGTCCGCACCAGGGTCGGCGCCGTGTAGTAGGTGGTCACGCGGTGCTTCTCGATGAGCTCGGGGTGGCGGGTGCGGCGCGGCCAGTCCGGCGTGGACTCGTCGAGCAGGATCGTCGCGCCGTTCGCGAGCGGGCCGTACAGCACGTACGTGTGCGCGGTGACCCAGGCGGGGTCCGCCGTGGACCAGTGCACGTCGCCCGGCCGGGGGTCGAACAGGTGGGCGTACGTCCACGCGGCCTGCGTCAGGTAGCCGCCCATCGTGTGGACCAGCCCCTTAGGCCGCCCGGTCGTGCCCGAGGTGTGGATGACGAAGAGCGGGGCCTCCGCGTCGAACGCCTCGGGTTCCCCGAGCTCGGGCGCGGCGTCGAGCGCCTCGTGCCACCACACGTCCCGGTCCGGCGTCCACGGCACCGCCTGGCCCGTGCGGCGCAGGACGACGACGTGCCGCACCGGCAGGCCCGCCACCGCGGCGTCCGCGGCGGGCTTGAGCGCCTGCGCCGTCCCGCGCCGGTACTGGCCGTCGGCGGTGACGAGGACCGTCGCCCCGACGTCCGCCAGGCGGGTGCGCAGGGCCTCGGCCGAGAAGCCCGAGAACACGAGCGAGTGCACGGCGCCGATGCGGGCCGCGGCCAGCGCCGCGATCAGCGTCTCCGGGACGGGCGGCAGGTAGATCGCCACACGGTCGCCGGCCCGCACGCCCAGCGCGAGCAGCGCCCCGGCCGTGCGCGCCACCTCCCGCTGCAGGTCGGCGTAGGTCAGCACCCGTGTCCCGCCGGTCGCCTCCTCGGCGATGATCGCCGGCCGGTCGCCGTGGCCCGCGCCCACGTGCCGGTCGACGCAGTTGTGCGCGACGTTGAGCCGGCCGCCGGCGAACCACGTGGCCGCCGGGACGGTGAGCTCGCCCGGGCGGTCCGGGTCGGGGACGGCGGGGGCCCAGGTGTGGTCGGTGTGCCACGGCGTCGCCCAGTCGAGGGCGCGGGCGGCCTCGGCCCAGAACGCGACCGGGTCGGCGTCGGCGGCGGACAGCAGGGCGGCGTGCTCGGGTGTCGTGGTCACCATCGGCGCAGGAGCCTCCTCTCGACGACGCCGATGAGGGCGTCGGTCGTCTTGCCGAGGACGGCGAGCACGACGATCGCGAGGATCATCCGGTCCGTCCGCCCGTTGTTCTGCGAGTCCGTGAGCAGGTAGCCCAGGCCCATGGACGCCCCCGCCAGCTCCGCCGCGACGAGGAACAGCCACGACTGCGCCATGGCCAGGCGCAGTCCGGCGATCACGCCGGGCGTGGCGGCCGGCAGCTGCACCCGCAGCAGCAGCCGGGCCCCGCGCAGCCCGTAGGCGCGGCCCGCCTCGACGAGGTGGCGGTCGACGTGCCGCAGGGCCGCCGCGACAGTCGTGTACACCGGGAAGAACGCCCCGATGGCGACCAGCGTCACCTTGGAGTCCTCGCCGAGCTTCAACCAGACGATGAGCAGGGGCACCCACGCGAGCGACGGGACGGCGCGCAGGGCGCCGACCGTCCCGGCGAGCAGGCGGTCGCCCAGGCGGGAGAGGCCGACGACGGCGCCGAGCGCCAGTCCGGCGGCCGACCCGGTGGCGAAGCCGAGCAGCACCCGTTGGGTGGAGATGAGCACGTGGGTCCACAGGGTGCCGTCGGCGGCCAGGTCGCGTCCGGCCTGCAGCACGGCGGCGGGGGCGGGCAGCTGGTAGGGCGGCACGGCGCCCGTGACCGTCGTCGCGAGGTACCACGCGGCCAGCAGGGCCACGGGGACCACCAGGGTGAGGGCCACCCGGCCGGTGCGCCGCAC
>JAEWYD010000242.1 GCA_023462275.1 Actinomycetes bacterium | reverse complement strand
GTCCGGCGCGGCGAGCGGGCGCCGCAGCACCACGAGCCCGAGCCCCACCGCCTCGACGCCGCGGGCCGCGAAGTCCTCGAGCCACGCGCGGTAGCCCGCCCGCCAGGCCGCCGGGTCGCGCTCCGCCGTGGTGCCGCCGTCGCGCAGCCACGTCTCGGCGTAGTGGGCGGTGTCGAGGACCTCGCGCTGGACCACCCAGCCGTCCAGCCCGGCGGCGTCCACCCAGGCCCCGACGCGCTCGCGCCAGTCCTCGCCGCGTCGGTGCTCCCAGTTCCCCAGCAGCTGCGCCACGCCGCCCGGCGCCAGGACCTGCCCGACGCCGGTGACCAGGTCCCGGACGACGTCGTCCCCGGCGCGCCCGCCGTCGCGGTACTCGTACAGCGGCACGCCGCCGGCCCGCGGCGTGATGACGAACGGCGGGTTGGAGACGACGAGGTCGAAACGCTCGGCGTCGCCCAGGACGGGCTCGAGCATCGAGCCCTCCCGCAGATCCAGGGCCACGTCCGCCAGCGCCGCGTTGAACCGCGCGAACGCCAGCGCGCGCGCCGAGACGTCCGTGGCCACGACCGCCGCGCAGTGCCGGGACGCGTGCAGCGCCTGGACGCCGCAGCCGGTACCGAGGTCGAGCGCCCGCGCCCGCGGGTCCCGCACGGTCGCGCGGGCCAGCGAGAGCGACGCGCCCCCGACGCCGAGGACGTGGTCGGGGTGCACGGCCTCCCCCGTGGCCAGCTCGCCGCAGTCGGAGGCGAGCCACCAGTGCACGTCACCGGCGGCGTCGTGCGCCGAGTACGGCTGGAGGTCGACGAGGGCGCGCACCGAGTCGTCCGGCCCGGCACCGGCAGCCTCCACGAGGCCGAGGGCGGCCGCGCCGGCCGTCCCCGTCGCGGGCAGGGCCCCGTCGACGAGGGCGCGCGGGACCTCCTCCCCGAGGACGAACAGCCGCAGGAGGACGGCAGCAGGCGGCGGGTCGCCCGCCTCGAGCAGCGCCTGCGTGACCAGCAGCGCGGGCACCGCCTGCTCGCGGTCGAGGGCCGCCGTGGCGACCGGGCCCAGGGCGTCCGCGACGTCGTCGGTGGTGACGCGCGCGAGGTCCTCGCGCAGGGCGGCGAACGGGAGCTCCAGGCCCGCCCCGACGCTCGGCGGGCCGGCGTGGGTGGTGGGGGTGGCGCGACTCACGGCTCTGCGACTCACGGCCATGCGACTCACGGCCATGCGACGTCCACCACCACCGGGAGGTGGTCGCTGCCGCGGCGCCCGGCCTCGTCCGCGATCGCCCGTGCCCCCGACGTCACGAGGCCGCCCGTGCCGAGGACGGCGTCGATGCGCTTGCGCGGAGCGCGCGCGGGATGGGTCGGACCGGACGCGGCGGTGAGGTCGCGCAGCAGCATCCCGAGCCGGCGCCAGGACGGGCCGCCCGGCAGCTCGTTGAGGTCGCCGGCGACGACGCAGCCGACCCCGCCGGCCGCGCTCACCACGGGCAGGATGCGCACCAGGTGCCGCGCGCGGTCCCGGGCCGTGAGGCCGAGGTGCACGCTGATCACGCGCAGCCCCGAGATGTCCGCGATGGCCATCCCGCGCGGCGTGTGCCACAGGGTCCACGGCAGCCGCTGCGGACGGTGGACCGTGACCGGCAGGGACGGGCGCGCGAGGAGCGCCGTCGTGCGGGCACCGCCGCCGCTGACGACGGGCACGAGCCCGGCCGCCTCGGCCAGGCGCCGCACCCGCGCGCGGCCGATGGGCCCCCGCGGGGGCTCCTGGAGCGCGACGACGTCGGGCGCGGCGTCGCGCAGCACGCGCAGGACGGCGGACCTGTCGTCGCGCAGCTGGCGGACGTTGTACGTCAGGATGCGGAGCGAGGTCATCCGGCTCATTGTGCCTCCCCCTGGCAGCCCGGCCATCCGATCATGATCTCGCTCAAGAGTGCCGCACCCGGCGGCCCGACGCGGGTAGGTCCGGCGCCTCGAACGCCCGAACGGCCCTGGCGGACGGCCCGTGCCCCTGCCACGATGTGGCCCGCCGGGGGCGGTGGGCGCCTCCGCCACCGGAGGAGAACTCGATGCGCCGCACCACCGCCCTGCTCGCAGCCACCGCGGCCCTCGCCCTGGGGGTCGCCGCGCTCGGCGGCTGCTCCGGCGGCGACTCCGACGGCCCCGACGACCCCACGCCGGCTGCCGGCGGTCACGTGAAGACCCCGGCGCCCCAGGACGACGGCGCGGGCGCGGAGGACACCGACACCGACGAGGGCGCGGGCGACACGGGTGACGGCGAGGGTGGCCTCGCGGCGTGCCTCGCGGGCACCTGGGTGCTGGACCGCCAGTCGGTGATCGACGCGACCATCGCCTCCATGGGCATGCCCGAGGGCACGTCCGCACCCGAGATCACCGTCACGGGCGACGCCGTCATGACCTTCGGTCCCGACGGCGCCCTGCGCACCGAGTACCAGCAGCAGCTCGCGGACATGACCATCGACATCGGTGGCCAGGTGCTGCGCACGGTGTCGTCCATGGACGGCGTCCTGGTCGGCACGTACACGGTCTCCGCCGACACGGTGACGCTCTCCGACCTCGACGCGAGCGGCGTGACGGCGGACGTCACCGCCACGATCGACGACGCCCCGTACGACGTCGGGGATGCCGCCGCGATGTCGATCGCCGGGCTCGAGGTGGGCGGCTCGATGACGGCCACCTGCTCCGGCGACGAGCTCCAGGTGGTGCCGACGACGCCCGGCGCGACGGCCACCTTCAGCGCCACCTACCACCGGTCGTGACGCCGGGCGTGACGCCGGGCGTGACGTCGGTCGTGACGCCGGGCGTGACGCCGAAGATGACACCATGGGTACGGACGGGGGCAGACCGGGCCTCCGCACGTACGGAGGACACCATGCAGACCCGCTCCCGCCTCGCCCGCCGCACGGCGGCCCTCGCCCCGCTCGTCGCGGCGGCCCTCCTGCTGACCGGCTGCTCGGGCGGCGACGACAAGCCGGCCGCGAGCCCGTCGGCGCAGGCCTCGCAGGGCTCCGACACCGACGCGTCGGGCTCCGAGGGTACGAAGGACACCGAGGCCGAGGACACCTCGGACGCGACGTCCGAGGGGCCCAGCTGCCTCGAGGGTGAGTGGGTCGCAGACATGGCGGGCCAGCTCGAGCAGACGCAGGCCGCGCTCGCGGCGGCGGGGGTCGACGCCACGGTCGACCTGAGCGGCGACGTCGTCATGGCGTTCACCGACGGCACGGCCACCTACAGCTACGCGAAGCAGGTGACCGACATGACGATCGCCGCGGAGGGCCAGAAGATCCGCACCGTCACCACGCTCGACGGCTCGATGACCGGCACCTACACCGCGACCGACACGGACCTCACCGTGACCGTGGCGGACACCTCCGGCCTCAACCTCACCATGGAGACGTACATGGGTGACACGCCCGTGGACGCCGGCCTGGAGGGCTACGGCGACGCCATGCGCGAGCAGATGAAGACCTCGTCGACCGTCGCCTACACCTGCGCCGGCGACACGCTCACGATGAGCATGACGAACGCCACGCTGGGCAGCGCCGTGGAGACGCAGCTGCACCGGAAGTGAGCTGGGCAGAGGCTCACGAGTGAGCTGAGCAGAGGGCTCACGAGTGAACTGACCTGGGCACACGTAGCAGGGCAGACGCAGCGGGGCAGACACAGCTGGGCAGGCGCAGCAGGGCACACAGCAGGGCACACAGCAGGGGCCGGCGGATTCGTCCGCCGGCCCCTGCTGTGTCTGGTCGTGCTGCGTCTGGTCGTGCTGTGTCTGGTCGTGCTGCGTCTGGTCATGCTGTGTCTGGTCATGCTGTGTCTGGTCATGCCGTGTCTGGTCGTGCTGTGTCTGGTCGTGCTGTGTCTGGTCATGCTGCGTCTGGTCGTGCTGCGTCCGGCCCTGCGGCTTCTCGTCCTGCTAGGCGCCGTGGGCGCCCTGCGCCGCGTGGGCCCCGTGCGTGCCCTCGGCGGCCCGGGCGCCGTGCGCGCC
>JAEWYD010000241.1 GCA_023462275.1 Actinomycetes bacterium | reverse complement strand
GCGGCGCCGGACACGCGCAGCGACGCGACGGGCGCGCCACCGAGCACGGCGGCGGCGTTGACCGCCTCCCCGGCGGCGACGCCGGAGAAGCCCCAGCGCGTGCCGGTGCCGAGGTTGCCGGGCCCCTGGGCGACGACGACGAGCTCGGCGTCCGCGACGGCACGTGCCGCGAGGAGGCCCGTGTGCACGGTCACGGCCTCGAGGTCGCCCCCGAAGGCCTGCCCCACGGTCACGCACGCGGCCAGCCACCCGGCGTCCCGCAGCCCCGCCACGGTCCGCGAGAACCATGCGGGCAGCGCGCCGCCGTCGGTCATCACGTAGACCGCGCGCGGAGCCGGCCGGCCCGCCCGCTCGGCCGCCCAGCGCGCGCCCGCGAGGACCGCCGGCAGCGCCGAGTGGAGGTCCGCCACCACGACTGGCAGGCCCGCGAGGTCGTCGGCCTCGCGCAGGAGCGCGTGGTGCTCCGACTCCTGCTCGTCGACGCCGAGCACCATCGCCTGCAGGGGCGTGTACCGCGCCTTGACGAGGTGCCCGGGGCCGGTCGGCGGGTCGGTCGGCAGTCGGTCCGGCAGCGCCACGACGAGCGCGTACCCGCCCGTGCCGAGGCCCCGGACGAGCGCCGTGGTGTTGAGGAGCACGCGGTCGCCGGGCTGGGGGTCGCCGACCAGGGCCGGGTAGGCCAGCGCCCGCACCTCGCCCTCGTCGGTGGCCACGCGCAGCTCCTGCGCACCCGACCAGGACCGTCCCCGGGACACGACGGTCCCGCTGCGCCACGCGATCATCCCTGCACGCTACCGGGCCCGCTACCGTGTCCCTGATGCCTGACGCCCTCCCGCCCGCCGAGCGGCTGCTCAACCTCGTCATCGCCCTGGTCAACGCCCCGGGCCGGATGACCAAGGAGCAGATCCGCGCCTCCGTCGCGGGCTACGACCGCGACGGCAGCAGCGACGCGTTCGAGCGGATGTTCGAGCGCGACAAGGAGGCCCTGCGCGAGCTGGGCGTTCCGATCGTCACCGTGCACGGACCCGCCCACGGGGACGACGCGGGGTACCGCGTCGACCTGGACGCCTACGCGCTGCCGCCGATGGAGCTGAGCGCCGCGCAGCTCGCCGTGCTGGGCCTCGCCGCGGAGCTGTGGCAGGACCAGACGCTGCGCGGCGACGCCGCCCGTGGGCTGACCAAGCTCAAGGTCGTCGGCGCGACCCCCACCGCGACCGACGCCGTCGTCGGCCTGGCGCCTCGGCTGCACGCCGCGGGCCCGGCGCTGGGGCCGCTGCTGGACGCGGCGCACGCCCGGCAGGCCGTCGCGTTCACGTACCGCGCCGCGAGCACGGGCGAGGTGCTGCGCCGCGAGGTGGAGCCGTGGCGCATCGTCGCGAGCCGCGGCGGGTGGTACCTCGTCGGGCTGGACCGCGGGCGCGCGGCGCCGCGGGTGTTCCGGCTGAGCCGGATCGTCGGCACCGTCTCGCCCGTGGGCGAGCCCGACGCCTTCCGCGTGCCGGACGACGTCGACGCCCTGGCCCTCCTGCGGGACGCGCAGGGCGGACCGACCGGGACGGCGTGGCTGGCCGTAGCGCCGGACCGCGCGGGCGCCCTGCGGTCGCGCGCCCTGGACGACGTCGGTTCCGAGCCGCCGGTCCCGGCGCCCCCGGGGCGGGACCTGGTCGCCGTGCCGTACGACCGGGACCTCGCGGACGAGCTCGCCGGGTACACCGACGCCGTCACCGTCCTGGGCCCCGACCGCCTGCGCGACGCGGTGGTCCGGCGCCTGCGGGCGGCGGCGGAGATGGGGGACCGGATCGGAGGCGGACGTGGCTGAGCGGACGCCGGAACGGCTGGTCCGGCTGCTGGGGCTGGTCGCATACCTCGACCGGCACCCGGGTGCGGCCGTGGAGGACGTCGCCGCGCACTTCGGCGTCAGCCGCGACCAGGTGCTCCGCGACGTCGACACGCTGTGGGTCTCGGGGACGCCCGGCTACTGGCCGGACGACCTCATCGACTTCGACGCCGGCGCCCACGAGACCGGTCGGCTGCGGCTGACGCAGTCCCGGGGCATGGGCCGCGCGCTGCGGCTGGGGACCCGGGAGGCCGTGGCGCTCGTCGCCGCGCTCCGGGCGCTGCGCGAGTCGGTCGGCGACGCGCTCGACCCGGCCGAGCGCGAGGTGCTCGCCAGCACCCTGGAGACGCTCACGGCCGCCACCGGCGAGGCCGCGGCGACCGTGGACGTCCAGCTCGCCGTCGAGGCGTCGCCGGAGGTCGTGGCAGCCGCACGCACCGCGCTGCGCGAGGGCCGGCGCCTGCGCATCCGCTACGTCAACGCGTCCGACCGCGTGAGCGACCGCGACGTCGACCCGTGGCAGCTCCTCACGGGTGACGAGCACTCCTACCTGCAGGCGTGGTGCCACGCGGTCGACGGCGAGCGGCTGTTCCGCCTCGACCGCATCCTCGCCGCCGTGGTCCTCCCTGAGGCGGTGACCACCTCACCCGGACCGGCGCGCGACGCGACCTTCCGGCCGACGGACGAGCACGATCGCGTGACCCTCGAGCTGGACGGGCCGGCGCGGTGGGTCGCCGAGCAGTACCCGGTCGAGGAGGTCGCAGACCTGCCCGACGGCGGCTTCCGCGTCGTCCTGCGCATCGCCTCGGCAGCATGGCTGCGCCACCTCCTGCTCCGGGTCGCGCCGCACGTGCGTGCCGCCGACCCGGTGGAGGTCGTCGCCGACGCCGCGGCCGCCGCCCGCCGCGCGCTCGCCCAGTACCCGCCCGCCTGACCGGCCTCGGTCTCAACTACCCTGGCCCCGTGCCCTGGTTCCTGCTCTGGACGGTCCTCATCCTCGGGACCCTGGCGGGTGCGTTCCTGCTCGGGCGCAGCCTCTACCGGTCGGGGCGGGCGTTCCTGGCCGAGGCGGAGCGCGCGGCCGACGCCGTCGCGTCGCTCGAGGAGCGGGCGGAGCAGCTCGGGGCGGTCGGGACGACCCCCGCGCCCGTGGTGCTCGACGACCTGGCACCGGCGCGCGAGCGCATGGCGCAGGCCCGTCTGCGGCGGCTGGCGCGGCGGGCCCGGCGGGACGAGCGGCGGGCCCGCACGTACGAGCGGTGGCAGTCCTTCGTCCGCTGACCGCATGATGATCACCGACGCCGGCGGTCGGGTGCGCGGAAGCGCGCTGCCCGACGCATACGATGGGGCCACGCGACCTGGGAGGGCACGATGGGGAACTTGAAGGGTGGGGAGTGGCTCATCATCCTCCTCATCGTGCTGCTGCTCTTCGGCGCGAGCCGCCTGCCGGCCCTGGCGCGCAGCCTCGGCAAGTCGGCCAGGATCTTCCGCGCCGAGGTGAAGGGCGAGGACAAGCCGCCCGCCGGCCCCGACGACGACGGTGCACCGCGCCCCTGAGCGCGAGCGGCGCGCCCGCGCGGACCGGCGCGGCGAGCCGATGCCGCTGCGCGCCCACCTGCGGGAGTTCCGGAACCGGCTCCTCCTCGCGGCCGTCGGCGTCGCCCTGGGGGCCGTGGGCGGCTGGATCTGGTACCCGGACCTCTTCGAGGCGCTCCAGCGCCCGCTGCGCGACGTCGCGGCGGCGCGCGGTGACCTCGTCGCCCTGAACTTCGCGGGCGTCGCCGCCCCGCTCGACCTGCAGCTCAAGGTCGCGCTCTTCGCGGGCGCGATCGTCTCGAGCCCCTGGTGGATCTACCAGCTCTGGGCCTACGTGACGCCCGGGCTCACGCGCCGCGAGCGCCGGTACACCGTCGGCTTCGTCACCTCGGCCGTGCCCCTGTTCGCCGCCGGGTGCGCCGTGGCGTGGTGGGTGGTGCCCAAAGCGGTGGACATCCTCATCGGCATGACGCCGCAGGACGCCGTGAACGTCATCGACGCGCAGACCTACCTGGGCTTCCTCATGCGGATGGTGCTCGCGTTCGGGATCGCCTTCCTGCTGCCGGTGCTCATGGTCGGCCTGACGATGGTCGGCGCCGTCCCCGGGTCCACGTGGTGGCGGGGCTGGCGGTGGGCGGTGCTCGGGACGGCCGTGTTCGGAGCGGTGGCGACGCCGACGGGCGACGCCGTGTCGATGTTCGCCGTCGCTGGGCCCATGTGCGCGCTGTACTTCGTCGCCGCTGGTGTGGGCACCGTCGTGGACCGCCGCCGACGCCGCCGGGAGGCCCTCGCGTGAGCCTGCGCATCGGCGTCGTCGTCAACCCCAGCGCCGGGCACGGCCGGGGTGCCGGCCGCGGCCACCACCTGCTGGACGCGGTGCGGCACCGCGGCCACCACGTGCTGGACCTGACCGCGGACGACCTGGGTGGGGCCGAGCAGCACGCCCGCCAGGCCGTCGTGCACGGGCTGGACGCGCTGGTCGTCGTGGGTGGTGACGGCATGGTGCACCTCGGCGCCAACGTCGTGGCGGGCACCGACCTGCCCCTCGGGATCGTCGCCGCGGGCAGCGGGAACGACATCGCCCGCGCCATGGGCCTGCCGCGGCACGACGTCGTGGCCGCCGTGCGGGTGATCGAGCGTGGGCTTGAGAGCGGCGGCCGGCCCGTCGACGCCGTCGTCGTCGGGCCCCCCGACTACAGCGCCCACGAGTGGTTCCTCGGCGTGCTCTCGTGCGGCGTCGACGCGGCGGTCAACGCGCGCGCCAACGCGCTCTCCTGGCCGCGCGGCGGCGGGCGCTACGTCCGCGCCCTCGCGGCCGAGCTCGCGCGCTTCCGCCCGTACGGGTACCGGCTGACCACTGACGACGAGACCTGGGAGTCCACGGGCACGCTCGTGGCCGTCGCCAACGGCGCGCTGATCGGCGGCGGCATGCGGATCGCCCCCGACTCGCGCATGGACGACGGGCTGCTCGACGTCGTCGTCGCGGGGCCCGTGAGCCGGCTGCAGCTGATGGGGGTGTTCCCGCGGGTCTACTCGGGCCGGCACGTCACGCACCCGGCCGTGACGGTGCTGCGCACGCGCGGGCTGGTGATCGAGCACAGCCCCGTGGGCCCGATGCCGCCCGCCGCGTTCGCCGACGGCGAGCGGATCGGCCCGCTGCCGCTGCGTGTGGAGGTGCGGCCGGGCGCGGTGCGCCTGCTGGCCTGAGGGTCCCTGCCTAGGCTGAGGCCCATGTCGACCCCAGCCGAGCGGTACGCGGCCGCCCGCGAGCGCGCCGCGGCCGCACGGTCCGAGCTGGTCCGGTGGGCCGCGGACCTGCCGTTCGAGCTCGACCCGTTCCAGGCCGAGGCGTGCCGGGCGCTCGAGGGCGGTCGCGGCGTGCTGGTCGCGGCGCCGACGGGGGCCGGCAAGACGGTCGTCGGCGAGTTCGCCGTCCACCTGGCTCTGCTGCAGGGTCGCAAGGCCTTCTACACGACGCCGATCAAGGCCTTGAGCAACCAGAAGTACGCGGACCTCGTGCGCCAGCACGGGGCCGAGCGCGTCGGGCTCCTCACCGGCGACACGACCATCAACGGCGAGGCGCCGGTCGTCGTCATGACGACCGAGGTGCTCCGGAACATGCTCTATGCCGGGTCCGCGACCCTCGAGGGGCTCGCATTCGTCGTCATGGACGAGGTGCACTACCTCGCGGACCGGTTCCGCGGTCCCGTCTGGGAAGAGGTGATCATCCACCTGCCCGACGGCGTCCAGCTGGTCTCGCTCTCGGCGACCGTCTCCAACGCCGAGGAGTTCGGCGACTGGCTGACGATGGTGCGCGGGGACACGGCGGTCGTGGTCAGCGAGGTGCGGCCCGTGCCGCTCTGGCAGCACGTGATGACCCGTGATGGTCTCTTCGACCTCTACGGGCCCCACGTCGACCCGACGGCCCCGGGGCCCGAGCCGGCGATCAACCCCGACCTCGTGGCGAACCTACGCCGGCAGGACCGCTCCGCCCCGCCCCGCTCGGGGCCGGGCGACCGCGGGTACCGCGGGCGCGGCGGGCACCGGCCCGGGGGAGCGCCCGGCGCCCGCAAGCCGCCGCCCCGGTTCGCGGTCGTCGAGTCGCTGGACCGCGAGGCGCTGCTCCCGGCCATCTTCTTCGTCTTCTCCCGCGCCGGGTGCGACGCCGCCGTGGCGCAGTGCATGAGCGCCGGCCTGCGCCTCACGACCCCGGAGCAGGCGGCGCTGGTGCGCCAGACGGTCGAGGAGCGGTGCGCCGTCATCCCGCCCGCCGATCTCGCCGTGCTGGGCTACTGGGAGTGGAGCCAGGCGCTCGAGCGGGGCATCGCGTCCCACCACGCCGGGCTGCTGCCCCTCTTCAAGGAGACGGTCGAGGAGCTCTTCTCCCGCGGCCTGGTGAAGATCGTGTTCGCCACCGAGACGCTGGCGCTCGGCATCAACATGCCGGCCCGCTCCGTCGTGCTGGACCGGCTGACGAAGTGGGACGGCTCCGCGCACGTCGAGATCACGGCGGGGGAGTACACCCAGCTCACCGGGCGCGCCGGCCGTCGGGGCATCGACGTGGACGGGCACGCGGTCGTCGTGGACCACGGCCGGCTCGACCCCACCGCCCTCGCCGGCCTCGCATCCCGCCGGACGTACCCGCTGCGGTCGAGCTTCCGACCCACCTACAACATGGCCGTCAACCTCGTGGCCCAGGTCGGCCGCGAGCGGGCTCGCGAGGTGCTCGAGACGAGCTTCGCCCAGTTCCAGGCGGACCGTGCCGTCGTCGGCCTCGCCCGCCAGGCGCAGGCGCACGCCGAGGCGCTCGAGGGCTACGCGGCGGCGATGCAGTGCCACCTCGGCGACTTCGGCGAGTACGCCGACCTGCGCCGCCGGCTGAGCGACCTGGAGCGCGACGTGTCGCGGGGGGCCGCCCGGGCCCGGCGCGCGGAGGCGGTGGAGAGCCTGCGCACGCTGCGGATCGGTGACGTCGTGGAGGTACCGACGGGCCGGCGCGCGGGCTTCGCGGTCGTGCTCGACCGCAAGGACGCGCTCGACGGACCCCGCGTCACCCTCCTCACCGCGGAGCGGCAGGTGCGGACGCTCTCCGGCGCCGACCTCACGCGGCCCGTCCGCGCCGTCACGACGGTCCGCGTGCCCAAGGGCTTCACGGGTCGGGACGCCGCGGCCAAGCGCGACCTCGCGTCCGCGATGCGCAGCGCGCTGGCGCGCCCGCACCCGAACCCCCCGGCCGGGCCGGACGGGGCGGACCCGACGTCGGACGAGCGTGCCGGACGCCGCCGGAGCCACGGCGACGACGCCACGGTGACCCAGCTGCGGCGCCAGCTCCGGGCGCACCCGTGCCACGGCTGCTCGGACCGCGAGAACCACGCGCGCTGGGCCGAGCGGTACCACCGGCTCAAGAAGGAGCACGACGCCCTCGTGCGGCGCATCGAGGGGCGTACGAGCTCGATCGCGCGGCTCTTCGACCGCGTCTGCGAGGTCCTGGCGCAGACGGGCTATCTGGCGGAGGTGGCCGGCCCGGACGGCCCCACGACGGGCGTGACGGAGGACGGGCACGGGCTGCGGCGCCTCTACGCGGAGAGCGACCTCCTGGTCGCCGAGTGCCTGCGGGCCGGGGCCTGGGACGGTCTGGACCCGGCCGGGCTCGCCGCCGCGGTGTCCGCCGTCGTCATGGAGTCCCGCGGCGAGGAGCCGCTGGCTCCCCAGGTGCCGGGTGGCCCGGACGGGCGGCTCGGCCGCGCGCTCGACGTCACGCAACGGGTGTGGTCGCGGCTGGAGGACGTCGAGACGGCGCACGGTGTGCCGACGACGCGGCCGCCCGACCTCTCGCTCGTCGGGCCGGTGCACCGGTGGGCCTCCGGCCGCGGGCTGGGCCCGACGCTGCAGGGCAGCGATCTCGCGGCCGGCGACTTCGTCCGGTGGTGCAAGCAGGTGATCGACCTGCTGGACCAGCTGGCCGGTGCGGCGCCCGGGGCGGCCATGCGAGGGTCCGCGCGGCGCGCCGTCGTCGCGCTGCGCCGGGGCGTCGTCGCGCAGAGCGCCGTCTGAGGGACGAGGCGGCGGCCGCCGAGCCCGGGATGACCATGGAAAGTGGGCTCTGACCAGGTACGTCCCGTTCTGACCGAGCAGCGCATCCCGTCCCGCTGCGCTAGGTTCGCACCGTGCGCACCCTCTACCACCACGGGGTCGTCCACGCGCGCGCCGACGGTCCCGTGGAGGCCTTCGCCGTCGTCGACGGTCGCATCGCCTGGCTGGGCCGCGACGACCAGATCGGCACCATGGACGCCGACGAGGTGGTGGACCTGCGCGGGGCGTTCGTCGCACCGGCGTTCGTCGATGCGCACGCGCACGTCCTCGAGACGGGCCTGGCCCTGTCCGGTGTGGACCTGTCGACCGCGACGTCCCTCGGCGCGGTCCTCGACCGCGTGGAGCGCGCCGCTGGGCAGGGCCTCGACCTGGTGCTCGGCCACGGGTGGGACGAGACCCGCTGGCGCGAGGGCCGGCCGCCGACGCGGGCGGAGCTGGACCGGGCCTCGGGCGGCCGCGCCGTCTACCTCGCCCGCACCGACCTGCACTCGGCGGTGGTGTCGACGGCGCTGGCCGAGCGGGCCGGCTGCGCCGACGCCCCGGGGTGGCGGGACGACGGCCTCCTGACCGGGGAAGCGCACGACCGGGCCCGACAGGCGATCCGTGACCTGCCGGAGGACAGGTGGATGGAGGTCTGCGGCGCCGCTCTCGCCGACGCCGCCGCCCACGGCCTCGTCAGCCTCCACGAGCACAGCACGCCCGTGCTGGACAGCCGGGAGAGCCTGGCGTCGCTCATCGCGGCTACGGCCGATCCCGGCCCGGCGCTGCCCGAGGTGGTCGGGTACCGGGCAGAGCTGTGCGAGACCGTCGACGACGCCCGCGCCCTGCTCGCGGACATCCCCGGGCTGACGGGTATCGGCGGGGACCTGACGGTGGACGGGTCGATCGGGTCGCGCACGGCGGCTCTGCGCAGCCCCTATCTCGACGCCGAGGGCGGGCACCGGGGCGAGCTCTCGCTCACCGCCGCCGAGGTCGCGACGCACGTCGCCGCGGTGAGCCGCGCGGGGCTGCACACGTCGTTCCACGTCATCGGCGACCGGGCGATGGAGGAGGTGCTCCTCGGCTTCCAGTCCGCAGCGGACGCCGAGGGGATCGACCAGCTGCACGCCGCGGGGCACCGCCTCGAGCACGCCGAGATGGTCGACGCCGCAGCGATGGCCCGCATCCTCCTGTTCGGGCTGACGGTCAGCGCCCAGCCGGCGTTCGACGCGACGTGGGGTGGCCCCGACGGCATGTACGCGCGCCGGCTCGGCCCCGTACGGGCGGCGGACATGAACCCGTTCGCCGACCTTCTCGACGCCGGTGTCCCGCTCGCCTTCGGGTCGGACAGCCCGGTCACCCCGTTCGACCCCTGGGGCGGCGTGCGCGCCGCGGTGCAGCACACCGAGC
>JAEWYD010000240.1 GCA_023462275.1 Actinomycetes bacterium | reverse complement strand
TGTCGCAGCAGGTTCGCTCCACTTTGCGCGGGAAGTTGTTCTAGTTGTCATCGAACAACTATGCTGATCGCGTGCTCTTCCGCATCGACCCCACCTCCGACGAGCCGCTGTACGCGCAGCTCGCCGCGCAGATCCGCGCCGCCGTCGCGCGGGGAGAGCTGGCCGACGGCGAGCGCCTGCCCGCCGCGCGGGACCTGGCCGCCTCCCTCGACATCAACCTGCACACCGTGCTGCGCGCCTACCAGGACCTGCGCACCGAGGGGCTGCTCGAGCTCCGCCGCGGCCGCGGCGCAGTGGTGACCGCCGGCCCCCTGCGGGACCTCGCCCCCTTGCACGAGGCGATCGCCGACGTCGTCCGCACCGCCCGGCTCCTCGACGTCTCCCCCGACACCGCCCTCACCCTCCTCAAGGAAGCGCTGCGATGACCGCCCCGACCACGACGTCCCCGACCCGCACCGTCCCCCACCGTGGCGCGACGACGGTCCTCGCGCTGGGCGTGCCGGCCGTGCTCACAGCCGTGACGGTGCTCGTCGCGCTGGGCTGGCGGGACCGACTCCCAGACCCCGTCGCGTCGCACTGGGGGCCCGACGGCGTCGACGGCTCCTCCTCGCTCGTCGGGCTGCTCCTCCCCCTGGTCGGCATGAACCTCGCGTTCGCGCTGGGTCTGTGGGCGATCGGGTTCTTCTGGGGCTACGCGGCGATGACGCGGCGCTTCGCCGTCGGCGTCGCGGTCTGGACGTCAACCTTCGTCGACGGGCTCCTCGTCGCGATGCTGGCCGCGCAGCTCGACGTGCCGGCGGCCGCGCAGGCCCGCGACCTCGGCGGCTGGCTCGCCCTGGCGATCGCCGGCGCGCTGGTCGTCGGTGCGCTCGCCGCGTGGGCCTCCCCTGGGGACGCCCGGCTCGCCGCGACCGGGCAGGTGCCCGACGCCGCCCCACGTCTGCCGCTGCCCGAGACCGAGCAGGCGTCGTGGGTGCAGCACCTGCGCGCCGGCCGACCCGTGTGGATCGGCGTCGCCGTCGTCGCGTTCGCCGCGGTGATGACGCTGGTCACCCGCTCCTGGTGGTTCGGGCTGGCGCTCGTCGCGACGCTGCTCCCGCTGCTGGTCGCCGTGACGGAGTGGACCGTGAGCGTGGACCGGCGCGGGCTCGTCGCGCGCTCGCGCCTGCCCCGCCCGCGCGTCATGGTGCCGCTCGAGGAGGTCGAGGAGGCCGTCGTCGTGCACGTGAACCCGCTGCGCGAGTTCGGCGGGTGGGGCATCCGCACCGGCGTGGGCGGACGGGTGGGTGTCATCATGCGCGGCGGCGAGGCGATCGAGGTCGTGCGGACCGGAGGGCGCCGGGTCGTCGTCACGGTGGATGACGCCGCCACGGGGGCGGCGCTGCTCAACACGCTGGCGGCGCGCACGCGGGCGTGAGGCCCCGCCGTCTCGGCATGTGAGGCGTACCGGTCGGTACCGTTGCGCCCCGGCCCGGGCCGGTTCTAACCTCGAGCCCTGAGTCCGAGAGACGGACTGGCGCGTCCCGCCAAGTGGGACGGCGGAACGGGGAGGAGGACGCCATGATCGCGGTTGCGACGTGTATGGCGATGGCTCCCCGATGTGGCTGCATGCCACGCGCCGGCGCCTGACGAGACTCGTCGCGGTCCGATGACGGACCCCAGGACGCCGGCGGCCCAGCCCCGCTCCCGCCAGTAGCGCGCGCGTCCTCGTCGGCGCGTCGCCCGCCTCCCGAGGACCGCCATGCCAAGCGCGCCCACGTCCGCACCCGCCCAGCCGCCGTCGTCGTCAGCCATCGCCCGCGCCGCCCGGCACCAGCCCCTGCCTGTCACGGTCGACGGCGTCCACCGCACCTTCCTGACCGACCGCGGCCCCACCACCGTCCTCGCCGCCGTCGACCTGCAGGTCGAGGCGGGCGAGATCGTCGCCCTCCTCGGGCCGTCCGGCTGCGGCAAGTCCACGCTCCTGCGTCAGGTCGTCGGCCTCGACACCCCCACCAGCGGCCGCATCCTCATCGACGGTCGCCCCGTGCGGGGAGCCGACCCGCGCTGCGCCGTGGCGTTCCAGGAGCCGCGGCTCCTCCCCTGGCGCACGGTCACCCAGAACGTCGCGCTGGGCCTGCCCGCCGGGTCGGACCGCACCGTCGGACGCCGCCGGGTCGCCGAGCTGCTCGAGCTCGTGGGGCTCGGCGCCTGCGCGCACCAGCGGCCCCAGGAGATCTCCGGCGGGATGGCGCAGCGCGCGGCCCTCGCCCGGGCCCTGGCCCGCAACCCCGGCGTCCTGGTGCTCGACGAACCGTTCGGGGCCCTCGACGCCCTCACCCGCATGCGGATGCAGGACCTGCTGCTCGACGTGCACGCGGCCGAGCCGGCCACCGTCCTCGTCGTCACGCACGACGTCGACGAGGCCCTCTACCTCGCCGACCGCGTGGTCCTGCTCGGCCGTCCGGCGGGCTCGGCGCCCGGGACCCCAAGCACCGTCCGCGCCGTCGTCGACGTCCCGGGGGCGCGTCCCCGCGACCGCGGCGACGCCGAGCTCGCCCTGCTGCGGGCACGCCTGCTGGACGGCCTCGGCGTACCCAGCCACCACAGCGACGCCGACCCTGACGACCACCACTCCATCTGACCCCCGACCCCGCCGGTCACCGACCGGCGGCCCCACCGGCTCCGGCCGACCACCAGGAGAGATCATGAGACTGCGACGCACACTGACCATCACCGTGGCGACCCTCGCCTCCGCGATGATGCTCGGCGGGTGCCTGGCCGGTGAGGATGCGAAGAGCGACGCCGGGAAGCCGTCCTCGGACGCCGCGGGAGCCACCGTCGGCACCGACGGGACCGACGGCGCCGACTGGAGCGCCGACACCCTGACGCTCGACTTCGCGACCTACAACCCGCTCAGCCTGATCATCAAGGACCAGGGTTGGCTCGAGGCGGCGCTCGGCGACGACGTCCAGGTCAGCTGGGTCCAGTCCGCCGGCTCCAACAAGGCGAACGAGGCGCTGCGGGCCGGGGCCGTCGACGTCGGCTCCACCGCCGGCGCGGCCGCCCTCCTCGCCCGCGCGAACGGCTCGCCGATCCGGACCATCGGCATCTACACGCAGCCCGAGTGGGCCGCCATCGTCGTGCCGGCGGACTCCGACATCACCTCGGTGCAGCAGCTGGCCGGCAGGAGCGTCGCCGCGACCAAGGGCACCGACCCGTACTTCTTCCTGCTCCAGGCCCTCGACGCGAACGGGGTCTCGCCGGACGACGTCGAGGTGCAGAACCTGCAGCACGCCGACGGGCGCGCGGCGCTGGAGAACGGCTCCGTCGACGCGTGGGCCGGGCTCGACCCGATCATGGCGGACACCGAGGTCAACGCCGGATCCCGGCTGATCTACCGGAACATCGACTTCAACACGTACGGGTTCCTCAACGCGACGCAGGACTTCGTCACCGAGCACCCCGACCTCGCCCAGCTCGTCCTCGACGCGTACGAGAAGGCCCGGGCGTGGGCCCTCGCGAACCCCGACGAGACGGCCCGCATCCTCGCCGACGTCGCCGGCATCGACCCCGCGATCGCCCAGAAGGTCATCGGCGAGCGCACGAACATCGACGTCGACGTCGTCCCGGGCGACGCGCAGCGCGCCGTGCTCGAGCGCATCGCACCGATCATCGTGGCCTCCGGCGACGTGCCGTCGCAGGACGTCATCGACACCGCGCTCGACGAGCTGTTCGACACCACGTTCGCGCAGGCCGCCGACCCGACGCGCCTGTGAGGCGACGGGGGCCCGGCGCAGCCGCCGGGCCCCCGTCCGTCGCCCCGCCACCACCCCCGAGAGGCCCGCCATGACCACACCGCGCCTCCTCGCGTCGCCACGCCGCGACGCGGCGGTGCCCGAC
>JAEWYD010000239.1 GCA_023462275.1 Actinomycetes bacterium | reverse complement strand
GGCCTGCTCTTCGTGGCCGTGGCCGCCGGTGCCTCCTGGGGAGTGGCCGCCTTCCTCGGCCGCGACGACCAGGCGCCGCGCGCCATCCGGTGCGCGGCGTCGCTCGAGGGCACCGACTGGTACCTCGACCCGGAGCAGGCCGAGGTGGTGGCCCTCCTCGCCGGCCAGGCGCAGCAGCGGGCGCTCCCGGCCCGCGCACTGACGATCGCGATCGCCACGGGGATGCAGGAGTCCAAGCTCCGCAACATCGAGCACGGCGACCGGGACTCGCTCGGCATCTTCCA
Source organism: Actinomycetes bacterium (assembly GCA_023462275.1). GTDB lineage: Bacteria > Actinomycetota > Actinomycetes > Actinomycetales > Cellulomonadaceae > Actinotalea. The sequence continues at coordinate 3,947 of JAEWYD010000239.1, read as the reverse complement.
GCAGCGGCCGTCGCAGGGCTGGGGCACGGAGGAGCAGATCCTCGACCCGGTGTACGCGACCGGCCGCTTCTACGACGCCCTCGCGCAGGTCCCGGGCTACGAGCAGATGGCCGTGACGGAGGCCGCCCAGGCGGTCCAGCGCTCGGCCTTCCCCGAGGCGTACGCGGGGCACGAAGCCCTGGCGCGGGCCTGGGCGAACGACATGTACGGCTACGACGGCGCGGCCGTGACGTGCCACCTGCCCGACCCCGACGGCGCGGGCGACCCGGCCGCCGTGGTGGAGCGGGCCCGGCGGGACCTCGGCATCGACGCGACGGCGAGCGACGCCGGGGTGCTCCTGGACGCCGCACCGCTGGTCGCCGCGCCCGAGCACGCCGAGCGCGTCGGCTGGGCCGTCGCGCTGTGGGCCGTCACGGTCGCCGAGCCGCTGGACGTCGTCGAGGTCGACTACGACGGCCAGGTGTGGTCGCGCGACAGCGGCACGTGGGCGCCGGCGCCCACCGACGCGCCGACGCCGCCCCCGGCCGGCCAGGTGCTGGTGCTCCTGGCGAGCTGAGGTCGGCGAGCTGAGGTCGGCGACCTGGGGTCGCCGACGACGACCGGTCAGGGACGACCGGTCAGCGGCGGCCGGTCAACGACGGTCGAGGGCGACGTACGGGCGCTCGACGGGACCGGTGTAGACCTGGCGCGGCCGCCCGATCTTGGTGGCCGGGTCCTGCATCATCTCGCGCCACTGGGCGATCCAGCCCGGCATGCGCCCGACGGCGAAGAGCGGCGTGAACATGCGCGTCGGCCAGCCCATCGCCTTGTAGAGCAGCCCGGTGTAGAAGTCCACGTTCGGGTAGAGCTTGCGCTCGATGAAGTAGTCGTCGTGGAGCGCGATCTCCTCCAGGCCCATGGCGATGTCGAGCAGCTCGTCGCGCTTGCCGAGGGACGAGAGCACCTCGTCGGCGACCTTCTTCACGATGGCCGCGCGCGGGTCGTAGTTCTTGTAGACGCGGTGCCCAAAGCCCATGAGCCGGACGCCGGCCTCCTTGTTCTTGACCCGCCGCATGAAGTCGGTGGCGTCGCCGCCGCCGTCGCGGATCTGCGTGAGCATCCGCAGGACCGCCTCGTTGGCGCCGCCGTGCAGCGGGCCCGACAGGGCGTTGATGCCGGCGGACACGGACGCGTACAGGTTCGCGTGGCTCGAGCCGACGATGCGCACGGTCGACGTCGAGCAGTTCTGCTCGTGGTCGGCGTGCAGGATCAGCAGCAGGTCGAGCGCCTTCACCATGGCGGGCGCGACCTCGTAGAACGAGCCGTTGGGCTGGAACGCCATCCGGAGGAAGTCGGCGACGTAGCCGATGCCCCGGTTCGGCCCGATCATCTGCTGGCCGAGCGCCCGGCGGTGCGCGTAGGCGGCGATCGTCGGGGCCTTGGCGAGCAGCAGCACCGTGGCCAGCTCGACGGTCGCGGGGTCGAACGGGTCGACGCTCTCGGGGTAGTAGCCCGGCAGGGCGGACACGGCGCTGGAGAGGACCGCCATCGGGTGGGCGTTCGCGGGGAAGGCGCCGATGAGCGCCTTGAAGTTGTCGTGGAGGTGCGTGTGCCGCTCGACGCGCTCGATCCAGCCCTCGAGCTGACCGGTGCGCGGCAGCTCCCCGTGGATCAGCAGGTAGGCGACCTCGAGGAACGACGAGTGCTCGGCCAGCTGCTCGATCGGGTAGCCGCGGTACTGCAGGATGCCGGCGTCCCCGTCGATGTACGTGATCTGCGACGAGCACGACGCGGTGTTCATGAAGCCGGGGTCGACGGTGACGACGCCCGTCTCCTTCAGGAGCGTGGAGACGACGATCCCGTCGTTGCCGGCCGTTGCCGGGACCCGGGCGAGCTCCACGGCCCTGTCGTCGATCCGGAGCTCCGCTGATCCGGTCACGGCCTGCGTCATGCTGTCCTCCTCGTCGGTCCCGCAGTGGTGACCGGGGACCAAGCGGGTGGCCTCCTCGGCCACGTTGGCGGAACCTACGGTCGGGCGTCCGGCCCAATCGTAGGAGCATTTGAACCGTACCGCGCCGGGAGATGATGGGGGAAATGTCCGGTTCTACGGCGGGTAGGTCAAGCGTCAGTAAAGCAGATGCCGCAGCATTGTGTCGCGGCTTTCATGCTCCGCTCAAGCGGACCGCCGCGCGGGCGACGTCCTCGTCAGAGGCGGTCAGGGCCACGCGCACGTGGCGCGTGCCCGCCGGCCCGTAGAACGCCCCCGGTGCGACGAGGATGCCGAGGGACGCGAGGTCCGCGACCGTCTGCCAGCAGTCCTGCCCCGCGCCCGGCATCCGGGCCCACAGGTACAGCCCCGCGGCGGACTCCTCCACCACCAGACCGGCGTCCGCGAGCGCGGCCGCCAGCACCCGTCGTCGTCGGCCGTAGCGGGCGACCTGCTCGGCGACGTGCGCGTCGTCCGCGAGGGCCACCGCGGCGGCCGCCTGCACCGGCGCCGGGACCATCATCCCGGCGTGCTTGCGCACCTCGAGCAGGCGCGCGACGAGCGCCGGGTCGCCCGCGACGAAGGCCGCCCGGTACCCGGCGAGGTTCGACTGCTTGGAGAGCGACTGCACCACGAGCAGGTCCGTGTGGTCGCCACCGCTGACCCGGGGGTCGAGGACGCTCGGGACCCCGGCGCTCGCCCACGGCTCCTCCCACGGCAGAAGCGCGTAGCACTCGTCCGACGCCACCACGGCACCGATGCGCCGGGCGGCGGCCACGACCGCGCGCAGGTGGTCAACGCCCAGGACGCGCCCCGTCGGGTTCGACGGCGAGTTCAGCCACACGAGGCGGACGTCGGACCGGTCGGCCCAGGCGGCGACGTCGTCCGCGGGCAGCGGCTGCGCGCCGGCGAGGCGGGCGCCGACGTCGTACGTCGGGTACGCGATCTCGGGGTGGACGACGACGTCGCCCGCGCCGAGACCCAGCAGGGCGGGCAGCCAGGCGACGAGCTCCTTCGACCCGACGGTCGCCATCACCGCGGCCGGGTCGACGTCCGGCACCCCGCGGCGGCGGGCGAACCAGGACGCGACGGCCTCGCGGAGCTCGACGCTCCCGTACGTCGTCGGGTAGCCCGGGGCGTCCGCCGCGTCCGCCAGCGCGCGCCGCACGACCGCCGGAGTCGGGTCCACCGGCGTGCCGACCGAGAGGTCGACGATGCCGTCAGGGTGCGCCCTGGCCGTCGCCTTGTACGGCTCGAGCGTGTCCCAGGGGAAGTCGGGCAGGGCGCCCGTGAGCAGGCCCACGGGTCAGTCGGCGGCGCTCTGCGGCGGGAGGGCGACGACGATCGGGTGGTCGTGGTCGATGCGGCCCATCTTGGCCGCGCCGCCCGGGGAGCCGAGGGTATCGAAGAACTCGACGTTGGCGCGGTAGTAGTCGGCCCACTGCTCCGGGACGTCGTCCTCGTAGTAGATGGCCTCGACCGGGCACACCGGCTCGCACGCGCCGCAGTCGACGCACTCGTCCGGGTGGATGTAGAGGGACCGGTTGCCCTCGTAGATGCAGTCGACCGGACACTCCTCGACGCAGGCCTTGTCCTTGACGTCGACGCAGGGCTGGGCGATCACGTAGGTCACGAGGAGTTCCTCCGGGTACCGAGGAGCGGGTCGGTCCTAGTATCCCCCAGGAGCCCCGGGCCACCGATTCGGGTGGTCGGTCGGTGGACGGTGGACGCCCGCGGCGGGCGCTGGGGACGAGAGGGAGCGCACGTGACCGGGTGGACCGAGTGGCCCGTGGGACAGCGCGTCGTCGTCCGCCGGCGCCTGCCCGACGGCCGGTACAGCGACGTGCTGGGCGAGCTGCTCGCGACCGACGCCGACGGCGTCCGCGTCCGCACGCGCACCGGCGACGTGGTCGCGGTCGCCGCGGCGGAGATCGCCGTGGGCAAGGTGGTCCCGCCGGCCCGCCCCCGCCGCCCCCGGGAC
>JAEWYD010000238.1 GCA_023462275.1 Actinomycetes bacterium | reverse complement strand
CCCACGCCCCGCTCGGCGTCGAGGGGCCGGTCACCGCGGACGGGCGCGGGGAGGGGCTGCTGCAGCGCGGCGGCGGAGCGCTCGTCGCCCGCGACGGCGGCGAGCACCTCGTGCTCGGCCAGGGTCGGCACCAGGGCGTCGAGGTCGTCGACCAGCGACTGCTCGGGGTGCACGAAGGTGCCCACCACGAGGCGGTCGTCGAGGGCGAAGTCGGGCAGCAGCGCCGCGCCCATGGTGCGCAGCCGGTCCAGCGCCGGGCGCGGGTCGAACCCGCCCGGCGTGAACGTGCCGCGCGCCAGTGCGACGGGGTCGACGAGCGCGCCGCGCCGGCGCAGGGCAGCGGCCAGCACGGGGTTGATCTCCGCGGTGGGCTCGAGCGTGAGCTCGGGGTCGGTCTGCGCGTGCCGGGACCGCACGGTCACGGGCCGGAGCAGCACCGGCGCCTGCACCCGGCGGGGCTCGCCGGAGCCGTCGTCGTCCGTCCAGCACGCCACGCCGATGGTGAGGAACGCGGAGGCCAGCCCGTACCGCTGCGCGAACTCCTCCGCCCGGCCCGCGACCGCGCGCGCCCGCCGCTTGGCGGCGCTCAGCGCCGAGCCCTCGCGGACCAGGTTGGACAGCCGGGTGGTACGGCCGGCGAAGAGCTGGGCGATGCCCGACGGGTGCGCGGCGGACAGGTCGAGCAGCGCACCGCCCAGGCGATCCACGTCCGCGAGCGCCGAGTCGCCGGCCTCGTCCGTGAGGGCGCTGCGCCACGCGATGGCGGCCCGCGCGACGACCTCACCGACGGGCGCGGGGTGCACGACGGTCGGCTGGTGCGCCGCAGGCTCCGCCCCGGGGGCGGCGGCGGCCGCGGGGGTCTGGGCGGGCGCGTTCACACCAGCACGGTAACGAGGGGCGCGGGACCCGGCCGGGCGCCGCGCCGGGTGCGACGCAGCACCGTCCCATACGTCCGAAACGCGGGGGTGAAGCTCCTGCCCCGGGCGGCCCCACGGGCGATCGGGCGAGCCGACGGCGGGGCGAGGGACCGGGATGGTCCGGACATAGAACAGTGCGCACCACGCAGGGGGCAGGCGGTGCGCACTGTCAGGAAGAGTGTGTACCCCCCAGGGTTGTCAGTCAACCTGCGGATGATCTTCGCAGCGGGTGAACATCACGTGAACCGGGGCAGGTCAGAGGTCGTTCCCGGCGTACGAGAGGTTGAAGCTCTTGTTGGTCACCGGGAAGTCCGCCACGATCGTCCCGCGCAGCGCCACGGGCAGCGCCGGCCACGTGAAGAACGACGGGTCGACGACCGCCAGCCGGGTGAGCCGGCCGTCCGCGCCGACCTCCACGCGGTGCGCGATGGTTCCCCGCCAACCCTCGACGAGGCCCACCCCGGACGCCGGGCCGGCCGCGCCCGCCGGCGGTCGCGCGGGGAGCTCCGCGACGTAGTGGCCCGCCCGCACCTCGGGCAGGAGCGCGCGCAGCAGGTCCAGCGACGTCCGCACCTCGCCGGCACGCACGCAGAACCGCGCCAGCACGTCGCCGTCGGACCGCACCACGGGCGCGACGTCCGCCGTCGCCGGGTGGACCGGGTGGTCGCGCCGGGCGTCGACGTCCACGCCGCTCGCCCGGCCGACGAAGCCCAGCACGCCGATCTCCCGCGCGCTCCGCTCGCTGAGCACCGACGTCCCCGTGAAGCGGTCGACCACCACGGAGTGGCCCAGCGCGAGCTCGACCAGCTCGGCGGCCTCGGCTGCCACGCGCTCGAGCCGCGGGAGGTCCGGCACGGCCGCGACGTCCGCGCCCCCGAGCACGACGCCGCCCCGCAGCAGGCGGTGGCCCGTGACCTCCGCGTTGAGCCGGAGCAGGTCCTCGCGCAGGCGCGCGGCGTGCACGTTGAGGATGCCGTGGCCCACGTCCAGGCACAGCGCCCCGAGGTCCGCGACGTGGTTGTACAGCCGCTCGAGCTCGAGCAGGGCGGCGCGCGCCGCGCGCGCGGGCTCGGGCACGGTGACGCCGAGCGCGTCCTCCACGGCCAGGCAGTACGCGGTCGCGTGGCCGACGGTCGTGTCGCCGCTGACGCGCTCCGCCAGGGCCAGCGCGTCCTCGGGCGTGCGCCCTTCGGCCAGCCGGAGCAGGCCCTTGTGCGTGAACCAGAGCCGCGCCTTGAGCGTGAGGATCGACTCGCCGACCACCGAGAAGCGGAAGTGGCCGGGGCCGATCATGCCGGCGTGCACTGGGCCGACCGGGATCTCGTAGACGCCGGGGCCCGCCACGCGCAGGAACGGGTAGTCCCCCTCGACGGGGTCGAACGGCGGCGGCGCGCCGGCGTCGGACCGCATCGGGTACCAGCCGCGCGGCCAGTGCTTGTGGCGCACGAGCCGGCGGGGCAGGGGGTGGTCGTCGGGCACGACGCCGTACAGGTCCCGCAGCTCCCGCTCGAACCGGCCCGCCGGGAAGGACACGGTCGCGAGGCTGGGTTGGTGCGGCGCCGCGAGGTCCGTCCGGCGGACGAGCTCCACGCGCCGGTCGCCCGGGCCGGTGAAGAGGTGGACCACCCGCAGGGCGTCGGAGTCCTCGTGGGCCGCGACGAGCGCGAGGCGCAGCCCGTCGTCGAGCAGGGCGGTGACCTGTGCGGCCAGGTCGCCCGCGGCGTCGGCGGCGGGGATGCTGAGCCGCTCCGGCGCGCTCACCGGGTCCCCACGATCGTCGCCGCCGTGGTCAGCAGGCCGTCGAGCGGCGCCAGGACGCCCAGGGCGGCCAGCGCCACGAGGCCCGCGACGAGCGGCGCGGGGCTCCAGCGGGGCCCGGGATCCGCCGACGGCTCCGGCGGGGGTACGTCGTCGGCGGGCCCCAGCAGCATCGCGGCGACGGGCCGCGCGATGGCCACGAACGCGACGAGGAGCAGGCCGAGCACGACGGCGAGCGCCCAGCCCAGCCCGGCGTCGGCCGTCGCGCGGGCCAGGGCGAGCTCGCTCGCGAAGAGGCTGAAGGGCGGCAGGCCGAGCAGCGCCGCGACGCCGAGGGCGAACGCGCCGCCGAGGGCGGGCCAGCGGGTGAGCACCCCCGCACCCCGTCGATGCGGGTGGTCCCGGTGACCTCCAGCAGGCGACCGGCACCGCAGAAGAGCACCGCCTTGGCCAGGCCGTGCCCGAGCACGTGGAGCAGCACGGCGGCCACCGCGGCGCGCGTGCCGACCGCGACCCCGAGGACGGCCAGGCCCATGTGCTCGATGCTGGAGTACGCGAGCATCCGCTTGTAGTCGCGCTGGCCGACGAGCAGGGACGCGGCCAGGGCAATCGACGCGAGCGCGACCGTCAGCACCAGCCCCCGCAGGAACGCCGGGTCGAGGGATGCGACCGCGATCACCCGGTACCGCAGCAGCGCGTACACGGCGACCGACAGCAGGACGCCGGACATCAGGGCGGACACGGGCGCGGGGGCCTGGGAGTGGGCGTCCGGCAGCCAGCCGTGCATGGGCACGAGGCCCGCCTTGGTGCCGAAGCCGAGCAGCAGGAGCACCACCGCGATGCGCATGACGCCCGGGTCGAGCGTGGCGGCGCGCCCCGCGAGGTCCGCCCAGTCCAGGGAGCCGCCCTCGCCGGCCCGCCCGCTGCCACCGCTCCCGGCACCCGCGCCGGCGTGCTGGGACGCGTAGTAGACGAGGACGGTCCCGAGGTAGGCCAGCGCGATGCCGACGGAGCAGACGATGACGTACTTCCACGTCGCCTCGACGGCGCGCCGCCCGCCGTGGTGCCCCACGAGGAAGGCCGTGACGATCGTCGTCGCCTCGATCGCCGCCCACATGACGCCCAGGTTCGCGGCCAGCACCGCGGCCGCCATCGTCGCGACGAACAGCGGGACGAGCGCGCGGTAGCGCCGGGCCTCGCGCGGCGTCGTGCGGCCCTGGGCGACCTCCCGGCGCACGTGCCCGACGCCGGCCCAGGTCGCCACGGTCGCCACCGCGCCGATGACCAGGAGCATCACCGCCGTCAGGGCGT
>JAEWYD010000237.1 GCA_023462275.1 Actinomycetes bacterium | reverse complement strand
GCACGCCGGCTTCGCCCGCGACGCCGCCGTCGACATGCCCGCGTCGTTGCGCGGCGACCTGGCGACCGCCGCCGACGGCGCCGCCGACGCCGTCGCCGAGCTGCGCGACTGGATCGCCGCCACCTACCTGCCCGCCGTCACGGACGTGCCCGACGGCGTCGGGCGAGAGCGCTACCTGCTGGGCGCCAAGCGCTTCACCGGCGCCGACGTCGACCCGGAGGAGGCCTACGCGTGGGGGTGGGACGAGCTCGCCCGCATCGAGGCCGAGATGGTCGCGGAGGCCGACCGCGTGCGGTCCGGCGCGACACCGGCCGAGGCGCTCGCGTGGCTCGACGAGCACGGGCCCGCCATCGAGGGCGTCGCCGAGGTGCGCGCCTGGCTGCAGGCGATGATGGACCGCGCGATCGCCGAGCTTGACGGCACGGCCTTCACGATCGCCGAGCCGGTCAAGCACGTCGAGGCGATGATCGCCCCGCCCGGCGCGGCCGCCGCGCCCTACTACACACGGCCCTCGCTGGACTTCTCCCGGCCGGGACGCACCTGGCTGCCCACCCTCGGACGCACGCGCTTCCCCCGGTGGGACCTCGTCAGCACCTGGTACCACGAGGGCGTGCCCGGCCATCACCTGCAGCTCGCCCAGTGGGCGTACCGCGCCGGCGAGCTGTCCCCGTTCCAGGTCAGCGTCGGGTCGGTCTCCGCGACGACCGAGGGCTGGGCCCTGTACGCCGAGCGGCTGGTCGACGAGCTCGGCTACCTCACCGACCCCGGCGACCGGCTCGGGTACCTGGACAACCAGCGCATGCGCGCCGTCCGGGTGGTCATCGACATCGGTATGCACCTGGGGCTGACCATCCCGGCGTCGGCGGGGTTCCACCCGGGCGAGCGGTGGGACGCGGCGCTCGGCCAGGAGTTCTTCGCCGCGCGCAGCGGGTCGCCGGCCGCGTTCGTGGAGTCCGAGATCGTCCGGTACCTCGGCTGGCCGGGCCAGGCCATCAGCTACAAGCTCGGCGAGCGCGCGTGGCTGGCCGGCCGGGACGCGGCACGACGGCGCCGCGAGGCCGCCGGGGAGGCGTTCGACCTGCGCGCGTGGCACACGGCCGCGCTCTCGCTCGGTGCGCTGGGCCTGGACGACCTCGAGCGCGAGCTCGCCGCGCTGTAGCGGTCGGCAGCCCGGAGCGGGAGCGCCTCAGGCGACGCGGAAGCGCTCGACCATCCGGTCGCTGAGCGCGTCGAACCGCGCGTCGACGACGCGGCGCGCCGGGTCGGCCTCGAACCAGTCGACGATCTCGCGCGCACCCTGCTCGAAGCGCACCGCCGTCGTGAAGTCCGGGACGAGCGAGCGGAGCTTGCTGGTGTCGAAGACCATCGAGTGCGCCTTGTCGCCGAGCAGGCCGGCGCCGAGCTCGGGGTCCTCGGCGGCCAGCACGTCGGAGGGCACGTGCACGATCCGCGCCTCGACGCCCGCCGCGGCAGCGAGCGCCCGGGCGATCTGGTCCCAGGTCAGCACGTCGTCGCCGGTGACGTGGAACGCCTCGCCCAGCGTGCGCGGGTTGCCGAGCAGGGGCACGAGGCCGCGCGCGAAGTCGGTGTGGTGGGTCAGCGTCCACAACGAGGTCCCGTCGCCGTGGATGACGATCTCCTTGCCCTGCCGCATGCGCTCGACCGACGTCCAGCCGCCGTCCAGCGGGACCAGCGTGCGGTCGTACGTGTGGGAGGGCCGGATGATCGTGGCGGGGAACGCCTCGTCCCGGTAGGCGCGGACCAGCAGGTCCTCACACGCGATCTTGTTCCGCGAGTACTCCCAGTACGGGTTGCGCAGCGGCGTCGACTCCGTGACCGGGACGCGCGCCGGCGGCGTCTGGTACGCCGACGCGGAGCTGATGAAGACGTACTGACCGGTGCGGCCGCGGAAGAGCTCGACGTCCGTGCGCACGTGCTCGGGCGTGAAGGCCACCCAGTCGACGACGGCGTCGAACTCCTCGTCGCCGAGCGCCGCACGCACCGACTCCGGGTCCCGCACGTCGGCGCGGAGCTGCCGGACGCCGTCGGGCACCGGGCGGTGCGTCGTCGAGCCGCGCGTGAGCATCGTCAGCTCGACGCCCCGCTCGACGGCCAGCGGCGTGCACGCCGAGCTGATGATGCCGTTGCCGCCGATGAACAGGACCCGCAGTGCGCTCATGGGTCGAAACGATAAACGTTCCCCACCCCACCCCCTCCAAAGTGGAACGTTCCCCCCAGAAACCCCTCAGGGTGGAACGTTCCGCGTGCGGAACGTTCCACCCTGAGGGGTGAGCGGGGGGGCGGGGGTGGGGCCGGCGGGTGGGTCAGACGTACGCGGCGTACGCCGGCAGGTCCAGGACGCCGTTGCCCGAGAGCCCGATGACGACGACCTCGCCGTCGGCGGCCTGCGTGCGCAGGTAGCTCATCGCTCCGGCGACGGCGTGCGTCGACTCCGGCGCGGGGATGATGCCCTCCGCGCGCGCGAACTCCACGCCCGCCGCGAACGCGTCGTCCTGCTCGATCGCGACGGCGTCGATGAGCCCGAGGTTCACCGCGTGCGACACCATCGGCGACATGCCGTGGTAGCGCAGGCCACCGGCGTGGATCGGCGCCGGGACGAAGTCCTTGCCGAGCGTGTGCATCTTCAGCAGCGGGGTCAGGCCCGCGACGTCGCCGTGGTCGTACCGGTACTCGCCCTGCGTGAGCGACGGGCAGGCCGCCGGCTCGCACGCGACGACCCGCGTGGTCGTGCCCTCGCGCAGGTTCTGCCCGATGAGCGGGAACGTGAGCCCCGCGAGGTTCGAGCCGCCGCCGGCGCAGCCGAACGCGATGTCCGCCTGCTTCTCCCCCACCGCCGCGAGCTGCGTGAGCACCTCCTGGCCGATGACGCTCTGGTGCAGCATCACGTGGTTGAGCACCGAGCCGAGCGCGTAGTGGGCGCGCGGGTCCTGCGCCGCCACCTCGACGGCCTCCGAGATCGCCATGCCGAGGGAGCCGGTGGTGTCCGGGTCCGCCGCGAGCATCGCCCGGCCGGCCTCCGTGAGGTCCGACGGCGACGGGTGGCACGCGCTGCCGTACGCCTCCATCTGGTAGCGGCGGTACGGCTTGGCGTCGTACGACGACCGGACCTGCCACACCTCGCAGGTCAGCCCGAGCAGCGAGCACGCCATCGACAGCGACGCGCCCCACTGGCCGGCGCCGGTCTCCGTCGTCAGCTTCGTGATGCCCTCGATGGCGTTGTAGTACGCCTGCGGGACGGCGGTGTTCGGCTTGTGCGAGCCGGCCGGGCTCACGCCCTCGTACTTGTAGTAGACGCGCGCCTTCGTGCCCATCGCACGCTCCAGGCGGTGCGCGCGCACCAACGGGGACGGCCGCCAGAGGGCGTAGATCTCGCGGACCGTCTGCGGGATCTCGACGTACCGTTCGGTCGTGACCTCCTGCTGGATGAGGCCCATCGGGAAGAGCGGCGCCAGGTCCTCGGGGCCGAGCGGCTCGTGCGTCCCCGGGTGCAGGTGCGGCGGCACGGGCTCCGGGAGGTCGGCGGCCAGGTTGTACCAGTGGGTGGGAACCGTGGAAGGCACGGCCACGCCCAGGGGCTCGGTGGACCTGCCGACAACGGGGGTGGAGTCAGTGCTCACGACGCCGTCCTTGGGGTCGGGGTGGGAAGGTCGGCGCGAGCATAGCCCCGGCCCGGGGAGCGGCCGCCGGGTTATCCGCCCGTCGATCCGCCGCCGGCCGGCGTGCCCTGGTGGAACCGGACCACCCAGCCGGCCGCCGGGTCGCGCACCCACACCGAGCTGCGCAGGGTGCCGTCGGCCGAGCGGTAGGTGAGCAGCACGACGTCGTCGGAGAGCGGGGCGGTCAGGGCGTCCGCCAGGGTGTCCGGCGCGGTGCCGGACGGCCCCGGATCAGACGCCAGGTGGCGCAGGATCGCGTCCCGGTCCCAGACCCGACCCGAGCGGCCGAGCTCGAGGAAGTCCGGGTGCAGCAGCCGCCCCGCGGCCTCGGGGTCGCGCCGGACCGCGGGGTCGAGCAGCTGCAGCTCGCGCCGGATGACCTCCGCGCCGTCGTCCACCGTCACGCCTCCACGATGCCGGACGACGCCACGCCCGACGACGTCACCCGCCGCCTCAGAGGGCCGCCGCCGTCACGAACGCGGCGTGCACCGCCTCGGCGACGTCCCCAGGCTCGACGCAGTCGCCGATGACGTGCACCCGCGGGTCCTCGAGCTGGCCCGGGCCGACGAGCGCCGTGTTGGGCCGGACGCCGAACGCCGTCACCACCGTGTCGGCAGCGATCCGCACCCGACCCTCCGGGCCGTCCGCCAGCACGCCGTCGTCGTCGATCGCGCGGATGGTGCGCCCGGTGAGCACGGTGACCCCGGCCTCCATCAGCGTGCGCAGGAGCGCCGTGCGGGTCATCTCCACGAGGTCGCGCGCGATCTCGTCGCGCCGCTCGACCAGCGTCACCTCGTGCCCCGCGAGCGCGAGCTCGAGGGCGACGTCCGCGCCGGACGAGCCGCCGCCCGCCACGACGACGCGCTGGCCGACGTGCGCCGCGACGAGGTCCTGGACCTCGACCACGGTCGGCCGGTCCAGGCCCGAGACACCCACCGGGTGCACGGGCAGGCCGCCGGTCGCGATGACCACCTCGTCGGCGTCCTGCAGCACGGGCGAGCCCGAGTGCAGCTCGCGCTCCAGGTGCACGGTCACGCCGAGCGCGCGCATCTGACCGCCCCACCAGTCGACGATCGCGCGCAGGTCCTTCTTCACCGTCGCCGTGACCGACGACGCCAGCGTGCCGCCGAGCTGCGTGCCCTTCTCGTACAGGTCGACGGAGTGGCCGCGCCGGGCCGCCACGCGCGCGGCCTCGAGCCCGGCCGGCCCGCCGCCCACGACGACGACGCGCTTGGTGCGCTGCGACCGCACGAGGGGTCGGTCGATCTCCTGGCCCGCCTGGGCGTTGACCGCGCAGCCGAGCGGCTCGCCGGCGCTGACGAGACCCATGCAGATGTTGCAGCGGGCGCAGGGCCGGATCAGCCACGGCTGGTCGGCCGCGAGCCGGCGCGGCAGGTCCGGGTCGGCGATGAGCGCACGGCCCATGCCGATGAGGTCGACGTCGCCGTCCGCGAGCGCCTTCTCCGCCGCGTCGGGCGTGATGGAGCCCGTCGCCATGACGGGGATGATGAGCGAGCGCCGGACCGCGGCGGCCGCCGCCAGCGACGGCGCATCGCCCAGGTACATCGGCGGCACGGCGTGGTGCATCGCCTCGGCGGCACCGGCGTCGGCGATCAGGACGTCCACGCCCGCGGACTGCAGGATGCGCGCGACGTCGATCGACTCCTCGAGCGTCCGACCGCCCGGCACGTGGTGCTCGAGGCTGAGGCGCACGCTCACCGGCAGGCCCGGGGCGCCCGCCTTGGCGGCCTCCACCAGCTCGACGGCGAGCCGGGTCCGGTTCTCCAGGCTGCCCCCGTAGGCGTCCAGCCGGCGGTTCCACACGGGGGAGAGGAACTGGTCCACGAGGTGACCGATGCGCGCGTGGACGTCGATCGCGTCGAACCCGGCCGCCGCCGCCCGCTCCGCCGCGTCGCGGAACCGCGACACGAGGAGGCCGATGTCCTCCGTCGTCAGCGTCCGGCAGGTGGCGACGGGGTTGGCGACCCAGGAGTTGTCCGACGCCGAGACGGGCGCCTGCCGCCCGGGCTCCGGCGCGCCCGCCCGGCCCGCGCCGATGGTGAGCTGCGCGGCGATGCGCCCGCCGGCGTCGTGCACGCCGTCCGTCAGGTACTTCAGGTGCTGCACGAAGAAGTCGGAGTCGATGCGCGCCGTGCCGCCCGGGACCGGCTCGAACTCGGTCGCGACGAGCAGGGAGCCCAGCATGACCAGCCCGACGCCGCCGCGGACGCGGGTGACGAAGAAGGCGCGCTCCCGGGATCCGGGGGTGCCGTCCGGGTGGGTCAGACGGGTGCGCAGAGGGGGCATCACGATCCGGTTGGGGAGCTCGAGCGAGCCGAACCGGCCGGGGGCCAGCAGATGCGCGTACGCCATGGCGCGATGCCTTCCGTCGTCGAGCACACGGGGGCACCGGCAGGGAGCGGCGGTGCTGCCCAGGACTCCTCATTCTCTGGAGCCCTGCCCCACCGCCGCGGGGGTCGATGGTCCCGAATGTCCGGACGGGACGGACGGGCTGCTCAGCGGCGGCGCCCGAAGCCGAACACGCCGCCGCGCTCGCGCGCAGACCCGTCGGGGACCGGCTCCGCCGGCGCGGCCGGGTCCGCGTCCGCGTCGCCGTCCTCGAGTTCCCGGGCGACGCCGGGCGGCAGCGCCACCCCGTCCCCGCCCGGCGGCGGGATGCGCCGGATCAGGTGCCGCGCGACGGCGTGCACGACCTCCGGCTCCTGGGTGAGCAGCACGTCGACGGCGTCGGGGCCGCCCGCGAAGCGTGCGAGCACGGCGAACACGCCGCGCTCGGTGAGCACCACGAAGAAGGGCTCGTTGGTCAGCGGGTCGCCCAGCGGGAGGCGCACGCCGCGGACGCCGGGAGCGGGCTCGGCCTCGACCCGAGGCGCGAAGACGACGTGGACGAGGGCGTCGACGTCCTGCGGGAAGGTGGCGGCCACCTCCGGCAGGTAGCCCGCCGCATACCCGGCGAGCACGACCGGCGCCGCGCCGGCGGCGAGCGAGCCGTACGCCATGGCGCGCGCCAGGGACCTGAACTGCTCGCGGTCGACGCGGCGCAGGGGCGCCTCGGCGAGCAGGTCGAGCGGGGACGCCCCCGGCACGTCGACGGGCGAGTCGGCGACCAGCGGCACCGGCGCCCGCAGCACCGGGTACTCCTCCGCGATGGGCCCCGGCGGGCCGAGCAGGGTGCCCTGGCCGTACCGGGCGCCGAGCGCGACCGCCCAGCGCAGGTCCTCCTCGGTCTCGATCCGCTCCACGCAGAGGGACGCGCCCGTCTGCTCGACGTGGCGGAGCGTCGCGAGCACGACGGCGGCCGCGTCGGCCGACCCGCGCTCGGCGAGGAGACCAAGGTCGAGCTTGACGACGTCGGCGCGCAGCACCGGCAGCATGGCGAGCGGCGCGCGGCTCGAGCCGACGTCGTCCACGGCGATGCCCCAGCCGAGCGTGCGCGCCCGGTCCACCGCGGCCAGCAGGCCGGCCGGGTCGGCGACGATCGCGCGGTCGTTGATCTCGACGAACACGCGCAGCAGCGACTCGGCGCGGGAGACGACGGGGACCAGGTCGGCGGGGCACGGGGTGGCCAGCGTCTCGGGCTCGGAGTTGACGAAGACCGAGATCGACGACGGCAGACCCGCGTCGAGCACGGCCGCGAACGCCGCGGCCCGGCACACCCAGTCGAGCTCGGCGGTGCGACCGCAGCGGCGCGCCTCGGCGAAGAGCTCCGTCGGGCTCGCGTAGCTGCTCGCGGCCGGCCCGCGCGCCAGGGCCTCCAGGCCGACCACCTCGTCGGTCACCAGGTCCACGACCGGCTGGAAGACCGCCGTCACCGCGCGCAGCGACAGGAGGGCCTCGAACTCCGGAGACGGCGCGGCGGGCGACGCGCTGACGGTGGCAGGGGCGGCCGTGGTCATCGGGCACCTCCGTCGTCGTCGGCGGCGGGCAGGACGGCCGCCGGGGGGCTCGGTCACCGTTCCGATCGGCGCGCGGCGCGGCCGCGTGAGCGCCGGCGGGCCGGTCGGCCGCCGACTTCACCCGATGCCCCCGTGGTATCGATCCCACGCGGGTCCGGGGGGTCGCGCAGGCGCTCAGAGCCGGTGCAGGACGACGTCCGTGACGCGCCCGGCGGCCAACCCGAACGTCAGGTACGTGCAGGACGGCTGCCGGCGGCGGTCCGTCGGCGAGCCGGGGTTGAGCAGCCGCAGGCCCCCGGGCGCGACCGTGTCCCACGGGATGTGGCTGTGCCCGAACACCAGGAGGTCCGCGTCGGGGAACGCGGCCGCCATGCGTTCCTCCCGCCGGCGCGCCTCCCCCGTCTCGTGCACCACCGCCACGCGCACGCCCCCGAGCTCGGCCCGCGCCACCTCCGGCAGCCGCGCCCGCAGCTGGGGGCCGTCGTTGTTGCCCCAGCAGGCCACGAGCCGGCGCGCGCGGGCCTCGAGGTGGTCCAGCAGCGGCGCCTCGACCCAGTCGCCCGCGTGCACCACGATATCCGCGGCCCCGGCGGCGTCCAGCACCGTCGCGGGGAGGCGCCGCGCGCGCTTCGGCACGTGGGTGTCGGCGAGCAGCAGGAGCGTCGTGGTCACCCTCCCATCC
>JAEWYD010000236.1 GCA_023462275.1 Actinomycetes bacterium | reverse complement strand
CCCCAGGCCCGCCCGCACGAGCCCCGCCCGCCGCGCCCGGCACCCGCCTACGCGACGCCGCCCACCGCGCCCGGCGTGAACCCCCTGGCCGGCACGCGCCCAGCGGACGTGGTGCGCGACGTCGTCGCCGCCTTCCTGCTCCTGCTCTCGCTCGCCCTGCGCTGGGACACGTGGCGCGACGCGACCGACCGGGTCGACGTCGTGCTCATCACCGTGCTGTCCGTCTTCTCGCTGACCGTCCCCTACCTGGCGCGCCTCGGCGCCGTCGGCGGCGGGTGGACGTGGGCCCGCGTGCGCCTCGTCCGGCTGCTCCTCAACGCGCCCTACCTCGTGATGGTGGTCGTGTACCTGGTGCTCGACCTGGTCCGCGGCGGCGACCTCGACATCGAGGGCGGCGTCGGCGCGGCGGTCGGCGTCGGCCTGGCGGGCGCCCTGCTCGCCGCGCAGCCGCGCGAGTCCGAGCTGCGGGTCGCCCCCGACGGCACCCGCCACGCGCCCGCGGTGTGGCGCTGGGTGGTCGCCGCGGTCGGCGCCGTGATCGCCGCAGGTGCGGTCGGCGGTCTGATCGCCACCCTCGCGCGGGAGTACGACTACCTCACCGTCACCGCGGTGCTGATCTACGTGGTCGCCACCCTGCTCACGCTCACGCTCGTCGTCGCGCCGATCGTCGGGACCGTCGCCGGCTCGCCCGCGTGGCGCATCGTCCTCGTCGCGCTCGGCGGCGCCGCCGTCGTGCTGCTGCTCGTCGCCGACTCCGGGGTCCTGCTCCGGTCCGACGTCGAGTCCGTCCACGTCATCGGCTTCGGCTGGGTGCTGTGGCCGGCCGCCGCTGCGGCGGCCCTCGCGCCGGGCTTGCCCACCGGCGTCGACCACGGGCCGCGGGCCCGCTGGCTCGGGGCCGCCGTCGGGCTGCTCACCCTCGTCGCGGTGACGTGCCTGCTGCAGGCGACGCTCGCCGTCGTGCGCCTCACGGACGAGGACTTCAGCCAGGACCGCGGCGCGCTCGTCGCCATGCTGGTGCTCACCGTCCTCTACCTCGTCGGCGTGCTCGTCGCCCGCGGCGCCCTCGCGCAGAACCAGCCGCAGGCCACCCCCATCGCCGTGGTCGCGGCGGCGGCGCTGCTGCTCGTCGGCATGGTGATCCTCGCCGTCGTCAGCGGCAGCGACGCCCTGACCGCGACGTTCGTCGACCAGATCCTCGCCTTCGTCGTGCCGTTCGCCCTGGCCGTCTTCGTGGCGGCGCCTGCCATCCGCGGCGCGGCCCGGGGCGCCGCCGGCCCGACGACGACGCTGCCGCCCCGGAGCTGACCGAATCGATTCGTTACGGCGCCCTTTCACCCCGCGACGCCCTTCAGGCGGCTGATCAACGGCCGATGAGCGGGGGGAGAGGAGGCCGATGTGACGCGCCGGACCTGGGCCTGGTACTTGGCCATCGGCGGCCTTGCCGTGGTCCTCCACGTCCCCCTGGCCCCCGGGCTCGGACGCGACCTCTTCGGCGTCGTCGTCTCCTCGAGCGCGGTGGTCGCCGTCGCGCTCGGCCTGCGCGCGCACCCGCGAACCCCCCGCGTGCCGTGGGTGCTCCTCGCCGTCGGCTACGGCATGTGGATCACCGGGGACCTCATCTGGGCGGTCCTCGCCGCCCGGGGCCTCGACCCGTTCCCATCCGTCGCGGACGTCTTCTACCTCGCCGCCTACGTCGTCCTCGCCGTCGGCCTGCAGCGCCTCGCCCACGCCCGCCGGCCCCAGGGCGACGTGCGGTCCGCGCTGGACGCCCTCATCGTCGGGGTGGGCGTCGGCTTCGTGCTGCTCGTCGTCTTCATCGAGCCCGCGTGGCAGTCCGAGGACTCGCTCGTGGCCCGCATCGTGGCCGCCGCCTATCCCATCGGCGACGTGATGCTGCTGGTGCTCATGACGCACCTGCGTGGCTCCGGCCGCGGCCGCACCCCGGCGCTGCGCTACCTCTCGCTCGGGCTCGCGTTCACCCTGGCGGCTGACCTGCTGTTCCAGTCCGCCCCCTACCTGCCGTGGGTGGACGACCGCGTCGTCTACATCGACGAGCTGTGGCTGCTGGGCTACCTCTTCTTCGGCGCCGCCGCGCTCCACCCGTCGATCGTGCGCGCCAGCGCCGCGCAGCCCCTCACCTACCAGCCGACCAGCCTCACCGGCGGCCAGCTCGGGCTGATCAGCATGAGCCTGGGCGCCGGGCCCGTCGTGCTCGCCGTCGAGGTGATCACCGGCGCCACGCCCCACCTGCTCCAGGCGGCGATCGCAGGGACGATCCTCGTCGTCCTCATACACCTGCGCCTGCTCGGCATGACGCGGGAGATGACGCGCCAACGGGAGCGCCTCGCGCTGCTCGCCGAGTCCGACGCGCTCACGGGGCTGGCCAACCTGCGCCGCTTCAGCGAGGAGGTCGAGCAGCGCCTGCTCGACGACCGGGTGTCGAGCGTCCCCGTGCTCCTCGTCGCGCTCGACCGCTACACGGAGATCAACGAGACCCTCGGGCAGCGGGTCGGCGACGAGCTCCTCAGGGCGGTCGCGAGCCGCGTGCGGTCCATCGTCGGCGACCACGGCGTCGTCGCCCGCACCGGCGGCGACACCTTCGGCGTCGTCGTCGAGGAGGACCGGCAGTGCGCCGAGGACGTCACCGAGTGCGCCACGCGCCTGCGCGCCGGGCTCGTCGAGCCCTTCCGGCTCTCCGACGTCACCGTGTCCATCGACGCGCTCGTCGGGGTCGCCGTCGGGCCCGAGGACGGCGAGACGGTCGACGAGCTCATGCAGCGCGCCGACGTCGCCGTGTCCGTCGCTCGCAACCGGCCCGACCGCGTGGCCCGGTACAGCGGCCGCATGTCGTTCGACGCCACGTTCGCCCCGCACCTGGTCGGCGAGCTGTCCCAGGCGCTGGAGAACCGCGACATCGTCGTGCACTACCAGCCGAAGGTCGCCGTCGCCACGGGCCGCGTCACCGGCGCCGAGGCCCTCGTGCGCTGGCAGCACCCCGTGCACGGCCTGCTCCCGCCCGGCGCGTTCATCCCCGCCGCGGAGCGCACCGGCCTCATCCGGCCCCTCACGCTCTACGTGCTGGAGCGCGCCCTGGAGCAGGTGGGCGAGTGGCGGGCCGCCGGCCACCGCATGCACGTCTCCGTGAACCTGTCCGTCCGTGACCTGCTGGACCCGGGCTTCGTGTCCGACGTCGAGGGTGCGGTCATCCGCTCCGGCGTCGGCTGGGACGCCCTCGAGCTGGAGATCACCGAGACCATGGCGATGGTCGACCCGGAGCGCTCCCTCGGCGTGCTGCGCGGCCTCGCCGGCCTCGGCGTCCTGCTCTCGGTCGACGACTACGGGACCGGGTACTCCTCGCTCGCCTACCTGCAGCGGATGCCCGTCAAGCGCCTGAAGATCGACCGGCAGTTCGTGCAGGGCGTGGTCGAGGACCGCGCCAGCGCCGCCATCGTGCGCTCCACCGTCGAGCTCGCCAAGCACCTCGGCATGACCGTCGTCGCGGAGGGTGTGGAGGACGACGCCACGCTCCTGGCGCTCAAGGAGATGGGCTGCGACTCGGCGCAGGGCTTCGGCCTCGGCCGGCCGGTGCCCGCCGAGGCGTTCCTGCCGCTGGTCGAGCTCATCGAGGAGCGCGTGCCGCGCGTCCTCGTCCAGCGCGTCCCGGTCGGGCGCCGCGTCGTCTGACCCCTCGGCCGGGCGCGGGCGGTGCCGGGGCGTTCCGGTGGCGGGGTGCGGGGCTGCGCACCAGGCTGGCCGCGTGAGGGCCGAGACCGCACGGGCGGTGCTGCGCGGGCACCCGGTCGTGTACCGGGCGTCCCAGCCCCTCGGCGCGGCCGGCGCGGACCGGCCCGCCGACGTCGTCCTCGTGCACGGCATCGGCGTCTCCGGCCGGTACTTCGCGCCCCTCGCCCGGACGCTCCGCGCGGCTGCGCGCGTCGTCGTGCCGGACCTGCCCGGGTTCGGCGACAGCCCGCGGCCCGCCGCACCCCTGAGCATCGGCGACCACGCCGACGTCGTGCTCGCCCTCGTGGAGCAGTTCGGGCTGCAGCGGCCGGTGCTGCTCGGCCACTCCATGGGCGCGCAG
>JAEWYD010000235.1 GCA_023462275.1 Actinomycetes bacterium | reverse complement strand
GTCGGGGTGGCCGTGCCGCAGGGCGGCGGCGCGGCGGCCGTCGCCGCAGCCGACGTCGACCACCGTCCGGGCGTCGCAGGGCACCGCGGCGGCGAGGCGGGAGTCGAGGCCCTCGTGGTCGTCGTCGCGCCCGGCTGGAGGGACCCGTTTGTCCACAGTCCGAGCGTAGCAACGTGCGCCCCGATGGCCCGACGAGCGCCCGAGCGATCGCCGTCGCCGCCGCGCGAGCGCAGTTCACACGATTGTCACGGCTTCGACCAGGGCAATGTCGGTACCGGGACGTACCGTTTCCCGGTGACCGCAGCGCAGAGCACCACCGCCGAGGGCTTCACCATGTCCCACCGCCAGATCGTCACGATCCTCGGCGGCCTGATGATGGGCATGTTCCTCGCCGCCCTCGACCAGACCATCGTCGCCACCGCCATCAAGACGATCGGCGACGACCTCAACGGCCTCTCCCTGCAGGCCTGGGTCACGACGGCGTACCTGATCACGTCGACGATCGCGACACCCCTGTACGGCAAGCTGTCCGACATCTACGGGCGCAAGCCGCTGTACCTGATCTCCATCGGGCTGTTCCTCGCCGGCTCGCTGCTCTGCGGCACCGCCGGGTCGATGTACCAGCTCGCCGGGTACCGCGCCCTGCAGGGCCTCGGCGGCGGCGGCCTCATGTCGCTCGCCATCACGATCCTCGGCGACCTGCTCAGCCCCCGGGAGCGCGCCAAGTACCAGGCCTACATCCTCGCCGTCTTCGGCACGTCCTCGGTGCTCGGCCCGATCATCGGCGGGTTCTTCGCCGGCGCGGACTCGGTGCTCGGCATCACCGGCTGGCGCTGGATCTTCCTCGTCAACGTGCCGCTCGGCGTCGCCGGCATCGTCGTCATCTGGCGCGTGCTGCACCTGCCGCCGCTGCACCGCGTCACGCACCGCATCGACTGGCCCGGCGCGCTCGCCCTGAGCGCCGGCCTCGTCCCGCTGCTGCTCGTCGCCGAGCAGGGCCGCGAGTGGGGCTGGGACTCCCCACGGTCCCTGACCTGCTACGCGATCGGCGTCGTCGGGCTGGGCCTGTTCCTCGCCGCCGAGGTACGCGCCGGCGACGACGCCCTGCTGCCCCTGCGGCTGTTCCGCAACCGCACCTTCGGCATGGGCGCGATCGTCAACACCGTCATCGGCATGGGCATGTTCGGCGGGCTCGCGACCCTGCCGCTCTACCTGCAGATCACCCAGGGCCTCAGCCCGACGGCGGCCGGCCTGGCGCTCCTCCCGCTGACGCTCGGGATCATGGTCAGCTCGGTGGTGTCAGGGCAGACGATCGGCCGCACGGGCCACTACCGGGTGTTCCCGATCGTCGGCACCGGGCTGCTCGTCGTCGGGGCGTTCCTGCTGTCGCAGCTGCACGCGTCGTCGTCGCTGGTGGACGTCGGTCTGCGGTCCATGGTCTTCGGCCTCGGCCTCGGCTGCTGCTTCCAGCCGCTCGTGCTCGCCGTCCAGAACGCGGTGCCGCCGCGAGACATGGGCGTCGCGACGTCGTCGTCCCTGTTCTTCCGGCAGATGGGCGGCACGCTCGGCACCGCCGTGTTCCTGTCCATCCTCTTCTCGACCGTCGGCGACAAGATCGGCGCCGCGTTCCAGGCGGCGTCGCGCACGGACGCCTTCCGGGCGGCGCTCGCCGACAAGGCCGTGACCAGCGACCCCGCCAACGCGCCCGTGCTGCAGATGCTGCACGGCGGGGGCGGGGCGGCGCCGTCGCTCGACGACTCCTCGTTCATCGAGCGCCTCGACCCCCGCCTGGCCCAGCCCTTCCTCGAGGGCTTCGCGCAGAGCATCGGCGTGGTGCTGCTCGTGGCGGCGGCCGTGCTCGTGGTGGCGTTCGCGCTGTCGTTCACGCTGCCCGAGCTGCCGCTGCGCCAGACGTCCGGCATCCAGAGCCGCCTGGACGACGACGAGGCACGCGCCGCCGCGCGGACGGCGTCGGCCGTGGCCGCGAGCGAGCAGGGCATCGGCCCGGAGGCGGTGCGGGCCCAGGATTACTGAGCCCGCCCGTCACCGCGCCGCGTAGTCGCCGATGCGGGTGTCGATCACCCAGTCGGCGTCCTCGACCCGCGTCTCGGCCATCGCTGCGTCCGTGAGCAGGAGCGACTGGTTGCCGGCGGGGCTGTCGTTCCACGTGGCGTCGACCACCCGCCACGTGTCGCCGACCCGCACCTTGTTCCACGCGTGCCCGCTGCCGTCGGTCGTCATGCCGGTCACGTACATCGACTCCAGCCCGGCGGCGTCGGCGAGCACGTCGAACGCGTGGGCGTAGGACGCGCACACCCCCTTCTTGTCGAGCAGGACGCCGACGGCGGACCAGGCGTGCGGGAACGTCGTGTGCACGTCGGCCCTCCAGCGAGCGTCGTAGGCGGGCATGTCGTACTCGGCCGTCGAGGTGAGGTAGTCGTTGATCGCCGTGACCTTCTCCTCGTCCGACATCGAGTCGTCGACGATCCTGGCCACCACCGCGTCCACCTCCGCGGCGAGCGCCGCCTGGTCGGCCTCGCGGGCCGCCATGTCCGTGTAGCTCGTGTAGAAGACGGCCAGGACCTTGCGGTCGGAGAGGTAGGAGAGCTCGACGTGGCCCAGGGCGTACGGGTTCTGGCTCAGCGCCTCGCCCACGGCGTCGTAGAGGTCGACACCCGTCGAGGTCATCGCGTTCGACCCCTCGAGGTAGTCGGCCACCGAGATGAAGCTCTTCCCGGCGACGATGTTCGCCGCCAGGTACTTCGTCAGGGGCGTGCTGCCGTACACCGGGTACGGGACCTCGGGCGCCGTCGTCGACACGTCGGTGACCTCGACGGTCCCCGTGCGGTAGGAGTACGCGGGTTCCTGGCCGGTGCGCGGACGGGCGGCGAGGGCCTGCTCGTTCACGGCCTGCACCCGCACCTTGGCGTCGTCCTCGGACGTCGCCTCCGGGACCCTCAGGCGCCCCGACATCAGCGTGCCGAGCACGTGGTACTGCACGTAGTAGCCCTCCACGAACTCGCCGTTGATGATGTCGCTGCTCAGCACGACGCTCTCCGGGTCGTACGTCATGGACTTCATCACGGTGCGCCCGTCCGCCATGGTGACGGGGTACTGCACCGGGAGGCGGCCGACGCCGCCCGTCTCCTCGGCGGCGAGCCGGCCGATCTCCCGGATGGCGTTGAGCGCGGCCGTCGCGGGCAGCTGCGCGGCGATCCCCGGGTCGCGCAGCAGGGAGAGCGGCGAGACGCCGTCGGGCGTCATGGCGACGATGCCGTAGGCGCGCGGCTTGCTGTTCTCCTCGTCCTCGACGACGGTCGTGGCGTCGTGGAGGTCGTCCTCCGCCATCACGTAGGTCTCGAACGCGTGGTTCTGGGACTTGACGCCGAACCAGTCGTCCTCGGCGATCGTCTCCTGGAGGTACTCGTCGTCCTCGACGGTGGTCCACGTCGTCGTGTCGGCGTCACCGATGATCTCCGCCATGCCGCCAGCCGTCCGGTACGACGTGTCCAGGGCGATGACGAAGTAGGCCGTGGCGCCCTCGACGGCCTCCCAGGAGAAGTGGCCGACGCCGTCGTCGTCGACCGTGAAGGTGACCCCGACGGTCGGCAGCTCGGTGGCGAGGGTGAAGGCGCTGACGCGCGGCTCGGCCAGCGCTGCACCCGTCGTGGGGTCGAAGTGCTCGGCGACGAAGTAGTGGTCGCTCATGCCCCAGCGGCCGCCCGGGCTCACGACGACGGACTTGTCGAGCCCCCACGCCTCCACCGGCTGCGAGCGGGGCGCGATCCGGATCCGGCCGTCGTCGACGGTCACCTCGGCGTCCGGCGCCTCCACCGTGAGGAGCGGGTCGAGGAAGACCTCCGCCACGTCCCACGGCTGGGCCGGCTGGCCGTCCACGAGCACGTCCGCGGGGTCGAACTCGATGGGGAGGACCACCTCGCCGGCCGGGTCGACGTCGGTCCACACGTGGGCGTACTCGCTCTCGCCGAGGTCCGCTCCGGTGGATGTGGACGCGGACGGGGACGGGCCGGGGGCCGCACTCCCGGCGGCGGCGTCGTCGCGCAGCAGCGTGGAGGCCACGAGGCCGAGTCCGCCCACGAGCGCGACCGTGCACGCGATCCCGACGCCCACCGCCCAGCCGGGGACCCGGCGGCGCGGCGGCCGTCCGTCCGTGGGCTGCGCCGGCGGACCGTACGGGGGGCCACCGTACGGGGGGCCACCGAC
>JAEWYD010000234.1 GCA_023462275.1 Actinomycetes bacterium | reverse complement strand
TCGTGCTCGGCGCGGGCGCGACCGCGGCCTCGGCCCTCGCGGCGCTCGGGACGCTCGGCTGCGCCGCCCCGGTCGTGCTCGCTCGCTCGATGGCGCGCGCCGGCCAGACGATCCGGGCCGCACACCGGATGGGCCTCGAGCCCGCGTTCCGGGTGCTCGACGAGGAGCGCGCCGTCGATGTGCTCGCCCGCGCGGACGTCGTCGTCTCGACCCTCCCGCCGCGGGCCGCCGACGGCGTCGCCGCACACGTGGCCGAAGGACGCGTCGGCGGGGTCCTGCTCGACTGCGCGTACGACCCGCGACCGACCGCCCTCGTGGCCGCGTGGCGCGCGGCGGGCGGCCGGGCCGTGACGGGCGAGCGGATGCTCCTGCACCAGGCGACGGAGCAGGTCCGCCTGATGACCGGCCGGGTCGCGCCCCTGGCGGCCATGGATGCTGCGCTGACCGCCGCCCTCGGCTGAGCCGCAGGACCATGGTCGGCGGGGTCGGCCGCTGGTAGCGTCCGACGCGGGCGCGCGGGGGCGACGGGTCGCTGGGGAGACCGCCCCGACGCCGGGAGCGGGGGCAGTCATGAGCAGGTCGTTCGCACGAGTCGTCGGGTCGGCGCTGGCCGCGGGCCTCCTCCTCGCCCCGGCGCTGCCGGCGTCGGCGGCGGAGGACTCCACGGAGGGCGCCGGGCCGGCCGCCGAGCGCACGAGCGCAGCGATGGTGGTGCCGGCGAACGTCTCCCGGATCATCTCCGACGCCTGCCTGGGCACGCCGCTGCGGTACGGCTCGCAAGGTCCGTGCGTCGCCCAGCTCCAGAGCGCGCTGAACCTCTTCTACGGTCTCGGCCTGGCGGCCGACGGGTCCTACGGCCCGGCGACGACGCGGGCGGTGCGGTGGTTCCAGGGGCGCTACGGCCTCACCGTCGATGGCCGCTGCGGCCCGCAGACGTGGGGCCAGCTGCTCTGGGTGGCGATCCAGTACGACAGCGGGCTCGCCTACTGACGCGGGTGTCCGCGGCGTCGGGCCGCTGCCGGCGACGAGCCGTGGACGATCCGCCGGGTTCGCCTACAGACGTCCTGGCGGGCTGCCGATAGACGGGAGGACGGCGCCCCCGCGTCGTGACCCCGTGCGGAAGGACCCCGGCGTTGAAGCAGCTCGGAGACATCCTCCTCGAGGAAGGCCTCGTCACGGAGGGCCAGCTCATGGCCGCGCTGGACGAGCAGGCCACCCGGGGCGACTCGCTCGGGCGCGTGCTCGTCGAGATCGGGATGCTTACCGAGGCGCAGCTCGTCCAGGCGCTCGCCCGTCAGGTCGGCATGGACTTCGTGGACCTCGCCGAGTACCCGGTGGACCGCACGGCGGTCGCCCTGCTGCCCGGCGCGCTGTGCCGGCGCTACACGGTGCTGCCGCTGGCCTTCAAGGACGGCGCCATGGTCCTGGCGATGGCGAACCCCGGGAACGTCCTCGCGCTGGACGACGCGCGCGCGATGTCCGGCATGGCCGTCAAGCCGGTGGTGGCCACCCACGACGACCTCATGACGGCGATCGACCGCTACTGCCGGGCCGATGAAGAGATCGACGAGATCAAGTCGGCGATCGAGGAGACCCAGCAGCAGGACGACTTCGACCTCGGCCGGATCGGCGACGTCGTCGACGACGACGCGCCGATCGTGCGGTTCGTGAACATCCTGGTCACGCAGGCGATCCAGGACCGCGCCTCCGACATCCACGTCGAGCCCAGCGAGCACGACCTCCTCGTCCGGTACCGCATCGACGGCGTGCTGCACGAGGTCCAGCGGTCGCCCAAGCAGATCACGTCGGGCGTCATCTCCCGACTGAAGATCATGAGCGACATCGACATCGCCGAGCGGCGCAAGCCGCAGGACGGCCGCATGTCCGTGATGCACAACGGCCGCAAGATCGACCTCCGCGTCGCCACCCTGCCGACGGTGTGGGGCGAGAAGGTGGTCATGCGCATCCTGGACAACTCCACGGCGAGCCTCGACCTGCGCGACCTGTCCTTCCTCGAGGACAACTACGAGGTGTACCGCGAGTCGTACACCAAGCCCTACGGCATGATCCTGGTCACCGGTCCGACCGGCTCCGGCAAGTCGACGACCCTGTACGCGACGCTCAACGCGGTGTCGAGGCCCGAGATCAACGTGATCACGGTCGAGGACCCGGTCGAGTACCGGCTGCCGGGCATCAACCAGGTGCAGGTCAACCCCAAGGCCGGGCTGACCTTCGCGAGCGCACTGCGATCGATCCTGCGGTCGGACCCCGACGTCGTCCTGATCGGTGAGATCCGCGACCACGAGACGGCCCAGATCGCCATCGAGGCGGCCCTGACCGGTCACCTCGTCCTCTCGACGCTGCACACGAACGACGCGCCGTCTGCCGTGACCCGGCTCATCGAGATGGGGATCGAGCCGTTCCTGGTCGGTTCGGCGCTGGACTGCGTGGTCGCCCAGCGACTCGCCCGGCGCCTGTGCCCGAAGTGCAAGGCCGCCTACCGGCCCGCGGAGGTGGAGCTCATCGCCGCGCGGTTCCCGTGGAGCCCGGGGGAGGAGCTCCCGGTGCTGTACAAGCCGGTGGGTTGCTCGAGCTGTTCGAAGACGGGGTACAAGGGCCGGATGGCGCTGCACGAGGTGATGCGCGTCACCGAGGAGATCGAGCGCCTCGCGGTGACCCACGCGTCGGCCGCCGACATCCAGCGGGTCGCGCAGGAGCAGGGCATGGTCAGCCTCCGGGACGACGGCTGGACCAAGGTGCTGCTCGGCGACACCTCGGTGGAGGAGATCCTGCGCGTCGTCGCCTGATGGTGCGAATGCGCCCGGTTCGCCGCGAAGGTGCTCAAGCCGCGCGCGCACGCCGCCGATAGACCAGGCATCCGACCGATCGAGAGGCTCACTGTGAGCGACTTCCACCCCGCGCCGGGCGGTGACCCCACTCGGGCGTTTCCGCAGGCCGCCGCTGGCGCAGCGTCGTTCTTCCCCGACGGCCCGCCGCCTGGGCAGGCCCCCGTGCAGAGGCCTCCGGCGTACCGGCCCACCGCCGCGACGCAGCCGCCCGCGGCCCAGCCGGGTCCCTATGCCGCTCAGCCGGGTCCTGCCGCCCAGCCGGGTCGTGCCGCCCAGCCGACGGCGCCGGGCCAGGGCGCGCCCTACGGGGCGCAGCCGACGGCGTCGGCCCAGCCGGGCGCCTACGGAGCCCAGCAGCCGCAGTATGCGCCGTCGGCATCCGCCCCGCCCGCCGCCTACCCGCAGACGTTCCCCGGTGCCGCGC
>JAEWYD010000233.1 GCA_023462275.1 Actinomycetes bacterium | reverse complement strand
CCCGCCCGCCGCCCGGCGGTGAGCGTCGCGTCAGAGCTCGCCGTTGCGCTGCAGCGCCTTCATCGCGACCCACCCGATCGGGATCCGCAACCAGAAGGTGGCGAAGCGGAACAGGATGACGATCGGCGTTGCGATGGCGATCGAGAGCTTCGCCGTGGTCGACAGCGTGCCGATGAGTGCACCCTCGACGCCGCCGAGGCCACCGGGCGTGGGGAAGGCCGCCCCGGTCGCGTTGCCGAAGAGGTACACCAGCGCGATGTCGATCAGTGAGACGTTCTCGCGCCCGAACGCCGCCAGGCTCGCGTAGAAGGCGCCCAGGTAGCCGAGCGTCATCAGGAGGCTGCCGAGGATCGCGACGGTGAACCGCCGCGGCTGGCCGATGAGCTGGATCAGCCGCGGCCACGTCGTCTGCCAGATGGGCAGCAGGCGCGCGACGGCCCACTGCCGCACCTTCGGGATGACGAGCACCGCCGTCACGACGAGCGCGACGACGCCGAGCACCACCAGCACCGTCGTCGAGGGCAGGTTCTGGAGGGGGTCGCTCCCGCTGATCAGCGACAGGATGACGAGCAGGACGATCGTCGTCACGAACTGCGCGAGCTGCACCAGCCCCACAGACGCGGCCGCGAGCGCGTTCGAGACGCCCCGCTTGGTGAGCATGCGGTGGTTGAGCGCGGCCGGCCCGATGCCGGCGGGCGCGGCGAGAGCGACGTACGACGCCGCGGTCTGCACGAGCGTCGTGCGCCACAGCGAAAGCCGGACGGGCGCGAACGCCGTGACCGTGATGGCCGACCCGACGAAGGTGACCAGGCCGAGGCCGAACGCCGTGAGCGCCCACCAGGGTGACGCGTTCCCGATGGCGTCCCGGATCTCGTCGAAGTTCAGCGACGTGATGACCGCGACGGCGGCCGTGATGCCCAGCACGATCATCAGCACCGAGCGGGCCCCGAACCGCACGATGCGCTCGGTCTCGACGATCGCCGTCGGGAGCCGCGCGAGCAGGGCCTCCCGGAGCTCGCCCATCACGTGGCGCTGGCCGCGGGCCTGCTCGCGGGTCGCCCGGGGGAAGGTGATCGGCTGCAGCAGCGGCCCGATGGTGGCCAGGTCGTCCGGCGTCGTGCGGACCGCCGACGCCACCGCGCGGTCCGCACCCACCCGCAGCGCGAGCAGGGCGAGCAGGTGCGAGATGTCCATGCGGCGCGCGAGGTCCGACGACGCGACGTCGCCCGACTCCCAGCCGATGATCAGCACGACGCGGTCGTGGTGGTGGCTGGTCGCGGCGGCCGGCGACTCGGGGGGGCACTGCGCGCCGGGCGGGCCGATGAGGATGGTGTCCGCCGTCAGCGACCGGTGCGCCAGGCCGGCGCCGTGCGCGATGACGAGCTGCTCCCAGATGGAGTCCAGCACCTCGTCGGTGAGCTCGTCGTCGGGAACGTCCCGCAGGGGGACCGCGCCGTGGGCGTGCTGCTGGATGAGGATCATCGAGTCCTCGGCCTCGGCCATGCCGAGCAGGCGCGGCGTGCACACGCCGGACGACCACGCGGCGTGCGCCAGAAGGGCGGCGCGCTCCGCCGCCTGCCGCAGCGACACCACGGCGCGACCGTCGACGCCGCGCAGGCGCATCGAGCGCCAGAACCGGGTGAGCATGCCGACGACCTGGCGGTCGCCGTCGAGCACGATGACGTCCAGCCGGTCGCCGTCGCCGGTGGTCATCGCGTAGACGCGGTTGTCCCCGAACCGCGTGATGGCGACGGCCGAGAGGTCGGTGGCGAGGGCGTCGTCGCCCTGCGGGTGCGCGGCCGAGACGTCCGCGACCCGTACCAGACGTACCGGCTGGAACCCGGCCCGCCGGATGCCGTCGACGAGCTCGGCCCCGTACGCACGCTCCGACTCGACGCCGAACGTGTACCGCATGCTCTGGCCGGCGGCGCGGCCCAGCAGGACCACCATCAGCGCGCCCGGCAGCGTGACCAGGCCGATGACGGCCGCCACGCCGAGGGACAGCCAGACGAAGTTCCAGCCCCACGCGATGGTCCGGCGGCGCGACCGGGTGCCCGCGGCGGTGAGCAGCGCGGCGGCGCCGGTGAGCACCACCGGCACGTTCACGAGGTAGGCGCGCTCCCCGCTCACCCACACGGAGAACGAGCTGCGCAGGTCCGCGACGCCCAGGGTGGTGATCAGCCACGTCGTCGCGAACGCGGCGAGCACGCCGAGGACCGCCGCGGCCGCCGACTCCAGCGCCTGGCGCAGGCGCCGCCGCAGCACCAGCTCGAGCACGACGGCGACGGGCGCCACGAACGTGGCGACGAACTCCAGCGCCTGCACCGGGACGAACAGGACCTTGCGCACGACCTGGGCGATGCCGCGCACGTCCTCGGTGATGCCGGTCGTCGTGCCGTGCGCGTAGACCGCGAGGACGAGCAGCAGGACCGCCCCGAGCAGGGACATGACGACGCCGACGAGGTCCGCAGGATGGTGCACCCGGACGGCGGGGGTGTCCACGATGCGTACGCCGTGGTCCGCGGGCGGCCGAGGACCCAGGCCGCCGCGGAGCGCCGTGGGCTCGCCGGACATGGTGGCGAGTCTAGGACCGGGTGGAGTCGGCCCGAGGGTGTTGACGCAGGCCGCGCCGCCGTGCCAGGACTGGTGGTGGGCGTCGGTCATCCGCCGACGACGGCGTGCCGCGAGGGAGCGGGCGATGACCACTGGGCGCATGACGCAGCTGCTGCACCAGGCCGAGGGCACCGACCCGCTGGCCGCCCTGCGGGCGATCGCCGCGATCCGCAGCGAGCTCGAGCGCCGCGAGGCGGTCCTCGTGCGGCGCGCGCGCGTCCGCGGCGTCTCGTGGTCGGCGCTCGCCGTGGTGCTCGGGGTGAGCCGTCAGGCGCTGCACCGCAAGCACGGCGGCGGTTGGCGCGACGGCGCGGGGGCGGGTC
>JAEWYD010000232.1 GCA_023462275.1 Actinomycetes bacterium | reverse complement strand
ACCCGGGGCAAGGCCAAGGCCGCCGCCCCGGTGGCCGACGTCGTCGCCGACGAGGAGAGCGAGGACGAGGAGCCGGAGGACGTCCAGCCCGAGGAGCTCGACGAGCCGGAGCTCGAGGTCGAGGTCGAGGCAGAGGCCGACGAGGACGAGGTCGCCGAGGAGGAGACCGCGGACGGGGAGGCGACGGAGGACGTCGTCGAGGTCGCCGCCGCCCCCGCGCCCGCCGCGGAGGAGGAGGCCGAGGACACCGGCTTCACCTACTCGGACGCCGACGATGACGACGCGCCGGCGCAGCAGGTCGTGACGGCCGGCGCGACCGCCGACCCCGTCAAGGACTACCTCAAGCAGATCGGCAAGGTCGCGCTCCTGAACGCGGAGCAGGAGGTCGAGCTCGCGAAGCGCATCGAGGCCGGCCTGTTCGCCGAGGAGAAGCTCGCCACCGGGCCCAAGCTGGAGCCGAAGCTGCGGCGCGAGCTCGAGTGGATCGCCTCGGACGGCCGCCGCGCCAAGAACCACCTGCTCGAGGCGAACCTCCGCCTCGTCGTCTCGCTCGCCAAGCGCTACACCGGCCGCGGCATGCTCTTCCTGGACCTGATCCAGGAGGGCAACCTCGGTCTCATCCGCGCGGTCGAGAAGTTCGACTACACCAAGGGCTACAAGTTCTCGACGTACGCCACCTGGTGGATCCGGCAGGCGATCACCCGTGCGATGGCGGACCAGGCGCGGACCATCCGCATCCCGGTGCACATGGTGGAGGTCATCAACAAGCTCGCCCGCGTGCAGCGCCAGATGCTCCAGGACCTGGGCCGGGAGCCCACGCCGGAGGAGCTGGCCAAGGAGCTGGACATGACCCCCGAGAAGGTGGTCGAGGTCCAGAAGTACGGCCGCGAGCCCATCTCGCTCCACACCCCCCTCGGCGAGGACGGCGACAGTGAGTTCGGTGACCTCATCGAGGACTCCGAGGCGGTCGTCCCGGCCGACGCCGTGAGCTTCACGCTCCTGCAGGAGCAGCTCCACCAGGTGCTCGACACCCTGTCGGAGCGTGAGGCCGGCGTCGTCTCGATGCGGTTCGGGCTCACGGACGGCCAGCCGAAGACGCTGGACGAGATCGGCAAGGTCTACGGCGTCACCCGCGAGCGGATCCGCCAGATCGAGTCGAAGACGATGTCGAAGCTGCGCCACCCGAGCCGGTCGCAGGTCCTGCGCGACTACCTCGACTGACGGGACGCGACGGTCGGCGGCTCAGCCGCCGGCCGTCGCGAGCCCCTGCTCCAGGACCGTCCACAGCTCCTCGGAGGCCGACGCGGCGGCGTCGGACCACGGCTTGTCGAGCGCGGACCAGGTGTCGGCGTCCGACGTCGCGATCGAGACGACGGAGTACCACCCGATCTCGTCCTCGAGGGCGGTGGCGAACTCCTGCGCCGCGGTGGCGGCGTCCTCGGGCCACGGCTGGGCGAGGACCTCGGTCTGCAGCGCGCGGAGCGAGTCGGCGAGTCGGCCGGACAGGTCCCGCACAAGGGTCCAGTTCTCGGCATCGACGGCCGTGTTCCACTCGTCGATGAGGCTGTCCGACGGGCTGACGAGCGCGTAGAGCGCGTCGTACGCCTCCTGGTGCGTGAGCGCCCCCGACGTCTCGGCCTGGGTCGCCTCGGCCAGGCCCTTGAGCCGGACGTCGGGATCAGGCGCGGCGGCCGCGCTCTCGGCGGCGGGCGCGTGGGAGGGGCTCACGGCCCCGGTCGGATCTCCCTGCGCGCACGACGCCAACGCCGCGACGATCGCCACGGCGAGCACGCCGCGACCCACCACCGTCGTCCTGGTCCTGGACACCCCGCAACACCTCCGTGGAGGACATCGGCGTGTGGGCGTCCGGCCTTGACGCGCCCTGCGGGTGAGGAGTGCTCAGCCCCCGTCGTCCGGGGCGACGGCGAGCAGGTCGCCCGGCTGGCACTGCAGGGCGTCGCACAGCGCCGTGAGGGTGCTGAAGCGGATCGCGCGCGCCCGGCCGTTCTTGAGGACGGAGAGGTTCACGACGGTGACGCCGACGCGCTCCGCGAGCTCGGTCAGCGTCATGCCGCGCTCGGCGAGCAGGCGGTCGATCGCCACGTCCACCCGGTGCTCCTCGACGGGCACTCAGATCACCTCGTCGAGCTCGTGGCGCATGGCCTGCCCGGTCCGGACGACCTCGGCCAGGGCCAGGAACCCGAGCCCCAGCAGCGCCCACTCGAAGGTGACGTGGACCTCGGGGTGCGAGGCGCCGCGGAGCACGCTGTCGGTGAGCAGGCCGTTGGAGATCGCGGTCGCCGCGATCGCGACCGGCCCACCGACCAGAGAGACGACGGCGATCGCGCGCAGGCGGCGGACGGTGGCCGGCGTGAACGGGCCGACGCGGCGCGCGTCGTGCACGATCCGCAGGAGCAGGATCACGGCGATGCCGGCCGCCGTCATCGTCGGCACCCAGCCGAGCGCGAGCGCCGCGGCCTGCGCGGAGGTCGGCTCCGCGATCTCGACGCCGACCGTGCCGGCCGGGTCCAGGACGGCGCCGTCGGCGAGGCCGGCGGGCGACGCCGCGGTCACCTCGGCGAGCGCGCTCACGGGCACCTGCACCGTGAAGCCCTGGCCGGCGAAGGGCGCCGCCGCCCCGACGAGCCCGCCGGCGACGAGCAGGACGGCCGCCAGCGCCAGCGCGCGTTCGGTCCACATGAGCCAGTCCACCGGGCGCCGTTCCATGTCCGCTCCTCAGGCATATCGAAAATCGATGTATCGAGTATCGATATGCCGCGGCCGCTCTGTCAAGATCACCGGCCCGCCCCGAGCGCCCGGCGCGCGACTCAGGAGCCCACGCCGACCAGGACGGCCACGAGCCACGTGCCGGCCGCGACGAGCGCTGCGGCGAGCTCGAGGAGCATCCCCAGCGCCGTCATCCGGATCGCGAGCCAGGCCGACGCCCAGGCCGCCGTGTGGTCCCGCAGGCGGCGGTACTCCATCGCGTAGAGGCCGGCCGGGAAGAACAGCAGGAGGCCCACCACCGGGACGGCGAAGAAGCCCACGACGCCGAGCAGCCCTGCCACGACCAGCGTCGAGCGCGGCACTCCGGACGCGGCGACGCGCCGGCCGGGCACCAGGTAGCTCGCCGTCGAGCCCGCCGCCAGCAGCACCAGGACCGCGGCAAAGACCCCCCACGCGCCACCGCCGGAGTCGATCGCCCAGACGAGCACCGCCGCGGCGATGACCAGCGACCCGGGCAGGGCGGGCACCACGATCCCGACCAGCCCCACCAGGATGGCGAGCCCCACCACGACCTCGACGACGTCCACGTGCACTCCCTCCGGCAGCCCGATCGGCCGCCACGAGCCTGCCATGCGCGGGGGCCCGGGAGGGGCCGGACGCACGAGGGCCCGGCCGGGTCTTGCCCGGCCGGGCCCTCGTGGACGATGTCAGCGGAGCGGCGCGCCGTGCTCCTCGCGGAGGCGCTCGGTCTCGTCCTGGATCCGCACCGCGAGATCGGCGTAGGCCGCGGCGTGCGCGCGCGCGTGGTGCGCGCAGAACAGCAGCTCACCGCTCGCCAGCACCACACGCACGTAGGCCTGCGCGCCGCAGCGGTCGCAGCGGTCGGCTGCGGTCAGCGGGGTCGGGGTCGTCGTGGTCACGACTCCATACAACCATCCGTCTCCCGGGTCGGCCGCATCGGGAGCGGGTGGTTCGCTGACCGCGTAGCGCCCCGGCGAGGCGCGTCGGGAGCGTCTGAGCGGTCCCGTACCCTCGTGGAGTGACGAGCACGCTGTCGGAGTCGAGCTACACCGCACGCCACCTCTCGGTCCTCGAGGGGCTCGAGGCGGTGCGCAAGCGCCCGGGCATGTACATCGGGACGACCGACTCCCGCGGCCTCATGCACTGCATGTGGGAGATCATCGACAACGCGGTCGACGAGGCCCTCGGCGGTCACTGCGACGCGATCACTGTCGTCCTGCACGCCGACGCCTCCGTCGAGGTCGTCGACAACGGCCGCGGCATCCCGGTCGACATCGAGCCCAAGACCGGCCTCACGGGCGTCGAGGTCGTGTTCACCAAGCTGCACGCCGGCGGCAAGTTCGGTGGCGGCTCGTACACGGCGTCGGGCGGTCTGCACGGCGTCGGTGCGAGCGTCGTCAACGCGCTCTCCGCGCGCCTCGACGTCGAGGTCGACCGCGGCGGCAAGACGTACCAGATGTCGTTCCACCGGGGCGAGCCGGGTCGGTTCGCCGACGCCGGTGGGCGCGGCCCCGAGGCCGCCTTCACGCCGTTCGTCGACGCGTCCGAGCTGGCCGTCGTCGGCAAGGTCGCGCGCGGCGTGACCGGGACGCGCGTCCGGTACTGGGCGGACCGGCAGATCTTCCCGGCGAGCGCCACGTTCTCCTACGACGAGCTGGTCTCGCGCGTGCGCCAGACGACGTTCCTCGTCCCCGGGCTGCGCATCACGCTGCGCGACGAGCGTGGCCTGCCGGGCACGCCGGGCGCCGACGGGCCGCACGAGGAGACGTTCCAGCACCACGGCGGCACGGTCGACTTCGTCGACTTCCTGGCGCCCGACGCCGCGCTCACCGACATCTGGCGCCTCACCGGCTCGGGCACCTTCACCGAGACCGTGCCCATGCTCGACGACCGCGGCCACCTCACCTCCCAGGAGGTTGAGCGCACGTGCGAGGTCGACGTCGCGCTGCGGTGGGGCACGGGCTACGACACCGAGATGCGCACGTTCGTCAACATCATCGCCACGCCCAAGGGCGGCACCCACCTGCAGGGCCTCGAGCAGGCGCTGGTCAAGACGCTGCGCAAGCAGGTCGAGGCGAACGCGCGCCGGCTGAAGGTCTCGACGAAGGACGCGGGCGACCGGATCGAGAAGGACGACATCATGGCCGGCCTCACCGCCGTCCTGACCGTCCGGCTCGCCGAGCCCCAGTTCGAGGGTCAGACCAAGGAGGTCCTCGGGACCGGGCCCGTGCGGGGGATCGTCGCCAAGGTCGTCGAGTCCGAGCTCACCGCCCGCCTCACGTCCACCAAGCGCGACCTCAAGACGCAGTCGACGCTGCTGCTCGACAAGGTGGTCGCGGAGATGCGGGCGCGGATGTCCGCCCGCAAGCAGAAGGAGATCTCGCGCCGCAAGAACGCCCTCGAGACGTCGGCGCTGCCGGCCAAGCTCGCGGACTGCCGCAGCGACGACGTCGACCGCAGCGAGCTGTTCATCGTCGAGGGGGACAGCGCCCTGGGGACCGCCAAGCTCGCCCGGCAGTCCGACTTCCAGGCGCTCCTGCCGATCCGCGGCAAGATCCTCAACGTCCAGAAGGCGTCCGTCACGGACATGCTGCGCAACGCCGAGTGCGCGGCGATCATCCAGGTGATCGGCGCCGGGTCGGGCCGCACGTTCGACCTCGAGCAGGCCCGCTACGGCAAGGTCGTCCTGATGACGGACGCCGACGTCGACGGCGCGCACATCCGCACGCTGCTCCTCACATTGTTCTTCCGCTACATGCGCCCGATGATCGACGAGGGCCGCGTGTACGCGGCCGTGCCGCCGCTGCACCGCATCGAGCTCGTCGGCGGCGGCGGCAAGAAGAACGAGTACCTCTACACGTACTCCGAGTCGGAGCTGTCCGCGACGCTCAAGCGCCTCGAGCGCTCCGGGCGTCGGTACAAGGACGACATCCAGCGGTACAAGGGCCTCGGCGAGATGGACGCGGACCAGCTCGCGGTCACGACCATGGACCCCCGGCACCGCACGCTGCGCCGCGTCACCGCGAGCGACGCCGCGCGCGCCGAGGAGGTCTTCGAGCTGCTCATGGGCTCCGACGTGGGTCCGCGCCGGGACTTCATCGTCGCCGGTGCGGCGGCCCTCGACCGGAACCGCATCGACGCGTGACGGGCGGGTGTCGCTAGGTTGGTCCCCGTGAGCACGCCCGAGCCCCTCGCCGTCCGGGCGGACCCGCCTGTCGTGCTCGACGTGCCGCCCGCGCACCTCGAGCTCACGTGGCGCCCGCTGCAGCTGCGGGACGCCGCCGTGCTCCACGAGCTCGTGGACGCCGTCGCCGCCGCGGACGACGCGCGCGAGCGGCTCTCCGCGGAGGAGGTCACCGAGCTCCTGACGGGCCCCGACCTCGAGCTGCCGACGGACAGCCTGGGTGGCTTCGACGACCGGGGCGCGCTGCGCGCGTACGCCCTCGTCGAGGTGCGCGGGGGCGACGACCTGATCCGCGCGTTCCTGCGCGGAGCCGTCCACCCCGCCTGGCGGGGACGCGGCATCGGCCGCGCGGTCCTCGCGTGGATGGAGGGCCGCGGCCGTCAGCGGCTCGCGGCGTCCGGGCGGGACGTCCCGGCGCGCCTCGCGGTCATGGTGGAGGAGGCCGGGCGCGACCAGCGGCGGCTCTACGCGGCCGCCGGGTTCAGCCCTGTGCGCTGGTACACGACGATGCGCCGGGACCTCGCCGCCCCGCTGCCGGAGTGCCCGCTGCCCGACGGCGTGCGCGTGGTCCCGTACTCCGACGACCTCGACGAGGCGGTGCGCCTGGCGCACAACGAGGCCTTCGCCGACCACTGGGGCTCCCAGCCGATGAGCCGGGAGGAGTGGGCGCACCACGACGCCCACTTCGCTGCCGACTGGAGCTTCGTGGCCCTCGACGAGGCCGGCGAGGTCGCCGGCTACGCCGTGTCGGGCCGGTACCCGCAGGACTGGGCCGCGCTCGGCTACACCTGCGGCTACACGGACCTGCTGGGCGTGCGTCGCCCGTGGCGCGGCCAGGGCGTGGCGGCGGCCCTGCTGACGACGGCCATGGCGGCGTACCGCGACGCGGACATGGCGTACGCGGCGCTGCGCGTCGACACCGCGAACCCCACCGGCGCCGTCGGCCTGTACGAGCGCCTGGGCTACGCGCCGGCGTACGGGTACGTCATGTACAGCGTGGAGATCTAGCCGGCGTCAGCCGATCGTGTGCAGCGGTGCCGCCAGCGGCCGGCCGGACATGTCGCGGCGCGGGTCGAGCTCCGGCAGGTCGATCGCCTGGCCGCCCGAACCGGACGCGCGCGCGGGCGCCGGCCCGACCCAGCCGAGGATGAGCGCGTCCTCGCCCCGCAGGAACCGGTGCGCGCGGACGCCGCCGGTCGCGCGGCCCTTGCCCGGGTACGCCTCGAACGGGGACACCTTCGCGGTGCCGGCCTGCGTGCCGGGCAGCGCGTCGGCCGATCCCGCCACGGTGACCACGACGGCGTCGGACGCAGCCTGCGGCGTCAGGGCGCCGAAGTAGACGACGCGCGCACCGGCCGCGAGCTTGACACCCGCCATGCCGCCCGCCCGGCGCCGCTGCGGGCGCACCGCCGAGGCGGCGAAGTGCAGCAGCTGGGCGTCGCTGGTGAGGAACACGAGCTCGGCGTCGTCGCCCACGGGCACCGCGCCCACGACCTCGTCGCCGTCCGTGAGCTCGATGACGTCCCAGGCGTCCCCACGCGGCAGGTCCTCGGACACGACACGCTTGACGGTGCCAGCCGCCGTCCCGAGCGCGAGCGTCGGGGCGTCGGGGGCCAGCGAGGCCAGCGCGAGCACCCGCTCGCCCGGCTCGAGGTCCAGGATCTCCGTGACCGGGACGCCGCCCGAGAGCGACGGCGCGCCGTCCGTCGGCGGGATGGCGGGCAGGTCGACGACGGGCAGGCGCACGAGTCGCCCGCGCGACGTCACCGCGCCGACGTCGCCGCGGGTGGTGGCCTGCAGCGACGAGACGACGACGTCGTGGGCGGCCCGCCGACCCTCGCGGACGGGCGCCGCGTCGTCGGAGGTCCGGGCCAGCAGGCCCGTCCCCGAGAGCATCGCCCAGCAGGGCGTGTCGGCGATCTCGAGCGGCGTGGCTGCGGCGCTGGCCTTGGCCGCCACGGTCTCCGCGCCACCGGCGGACTCCAGCAGGATGGTGCGCCGCGGGGTGCCGTAGATGCGAGCGACGTCCGCCATCTCCTCGCTGACGACGGCGCGCAGCCGTGCGTCCGAGGCGAGGATCGCCTCGAGCTCGGCGATCTCGGCGCGCAGCTCCTCGGCCTCGCGCTCGAGCTCGAGCCGGGAGAACTTGGTCAGGCGGCGCAGACGCAGCTCGAGGATGTAGTCCGACTGCAGCTGGGAGAGGTCGAAGACCTGCATGAGGCGGTCACGCGCGGCCTCGGCCGTCTCGGACGCCCGGATGACCTGGATGACCTCGTCGATGTCCAGGATCGCGACGAGCAGGCCGTCGACCAGGTGCAGGCGCTCGCGCCGCCGGCGCAGGCGGTCCGCGGAGCGGCGCTGGACGACGTCGAGCCGGTGGCCCACCCAGACGGTCAGCAGCTCGCGCAGTCCGAGCGTGCGGGGCTGGCCGTCGACGAGCGCGACGTTGTTGATGCCGAAGGAGTCCTCCATCGGCGTGTGGCGGTAGAGCTGCTCCAGGACGCCGTCGGGGTTGAACCCCGACTTGATCTCCACGACGAGGCGGAGACCGTGCTGGCGGTCCGTGAGGTCGGTGACCGCGGAGATGCCCTGCAGCTTCTTGTTCTGCACGCCCTCCTTGATCTTCTCGATCACCTTCTCCGGCCCGACCATGTAGGGCAGCTCGGTGACGACGATGCCCTTGCGCTTGGCCGTGACGTTCTCGACCTTCGCGGTCGCGCGGGTGCGGAACGTGCCGCGGCCGGTCCGGTAGGCGTCGCGGACGCCCTCGAGGCCGACGATCTTGCCGCCGCCGGGCAGGTCGGGGCCGGGGACGAACCGCATGAGGTCCTCGAGCGTCGCGTCCGGGTGCTCGACCAGGTGGCGGGCGGCCGTCACGACCTCGACGAGGTTGTGCGGCGCCATGTTCGTCGCCATGCCGACGGCGATGCCCGATGCGCCGTTGACCAGCAGGTTCGGGATGGCCGACGGCAGCACGGAGGGCTGCGTCAGCTTGTTGTCGTAGTTGGGGACGAAGTCGACGACGTCCTCGTCGAGGTTCGCGACCATCGCCATCGCGGCGGGTGCGAGGCGCGCCTCCGTGTACCGCGCGGCGGCAGGGCCGTCGTCGAGCGAGCCGAAGTTGCCGTGGCCGTCCACGAGCGGCAGGCGCAACGCGAACGGCTGGGCCAGACGCACCAGGGCGTCGTAGATGGCGGAGTCGCCGTGCGGGT
This sequence comes from Actinomycetes bacterium, assembly GCA_023462275.1. GTDB lineage: Bacteria > Actinomycetota > Actinomycetes > Actinomycetales > Cellulomonadaceae > Actinotalea. The sequence continues at coordinate 1,204 of JAEWYD010000232.1, read as the reverse complement.
GGAGCTTGCCCATGACGTCGCCGACGACGCGCGCGGACTTCACGTACGGGCGGTCCGGCCGCAGGCCCATCTCCGACATCTGGAAGAGGATCCGGCGCTGCACCGGCTTGAGGCCGTCGCGGGCGTCGGGGAGTGCGCGCGAGTAGATGACGGAGTAGGCGTACTCGAGGAACGAGCCCTGCATCTCCGTCGCGACGTCGACGTCGACGATCGTCTCGTCGACGGGGGTGGGGTCGGCGGGTCCGGGGGAGCGGCGGGCCATCGGTACGGGGTTCTCCTTCTGAGGCGGGCGACCCATTGTCCCCCGGATGGCGGTCGCTCCTGCCGACCGACGCGCCCGCCCGCCGTCGTGCGCGGCGCCGACCCCGGGGGAGCCGGGTCTATAGCCTGGTCGCGTGGCAGAGGACGACGTCGCCCGCGGGCCCTCCGAGTACCCCGTGCACTGGGAGGCCGACGTCGTCCTGCGCGACGGCGGCACGGCCCACGTGCGGCCGATCCGGCCCGAGGACGCCGAGGCGCTGCAGGCCTTCCACGTCGGCCAGTCGCAGCGGTCGACCTACTTCCGGTTCTTCGCCCCCCTCGAGCGTCTGCCCGAGCAGGAGCTCGAGCGCTTCACGCGCGTCGACCACCAGGACCGCACGGCGCTCGTCGCGGTCGTCGGGGGCGACGACGGCGAGCAGATCATCGGGGTGGCGCGGTTCGACCGCACGGGCCCCACGACAGCGGAGGTGGCCTTCAACGTCGCCGACGCGCACCACGGGCGGGGGCTGGGGTCGGTCCTCCTCGAGCACCTCGTGGCGGCGGCGCGGGAGCGGGGGATCCACCGGTTCACGGCGGAGGTGCTGCCGCAGAACGGGAAGATGCTGGCGGTGTTCCGCGAGGCGGGCTTCGTCGTCCAGGCCAAGCTCGACGACGGCATCGTGTGGGTCGGGTTCGACGTCGACCCGACGGCCCGGTCGCTCGCGGTCATGGCGGACCGGGAGCACAGCGCGGAGGCGCGGAGCGTGGCGGCGCTGCTCGGCTCCCGCCGGATCCTCGTCGTCACCGACCCGACCGGGCCGGACCACGGCGCGGGGTGCGCCGTCGTCCGCCACCTCGTCGGACTGCCGGACGCTGCGGCGCCGGGCCCGGGTGCGGACCCGGGCGCCCCGGTCGTCGACGTCGTCGGCTGGGACCGGGCGCCGGCCCCCGCGCGCGTCCTGCC
>JAEWYD010000231.1 GCA_023462275.1 Actinomycetes bacterium | reverse complement strand
GATGTACATGGCGGGGTCCTCCGCCAGGTGGGCGTCCGGCGCCGTCGGGGCAGGACGGACCACCGCGGGCACACCCACGGCCACCGCGCGCGCGGGCACGTCGTGGACGACGACGGCGTTGGCGCCGATGCGCGCGCCGTCGCCGACCCAGACCGGCCCCAGGATCTTCGCCCCGGCGCCCACCACGACGCCGTCACCCAGCGTCGGGTGCCGCTTGCCGCGCTTCATGGACTTGCCACCCAGCGTCGAGCCGTGGAACAGCACGACGTCGTCGCCCACCATCGCGGTCTCGCCGACGACGACGCCCATGCCGTGGTCGATGAACAGCCGCCGCCCGAGCTGCGCGGCCGGGTGGATCTCGATGCCGGTGAGGAAGCGCATGAACTGCGAGAACAGCCGCGCCGGCAGCCGCAGCCCCGGCTCCCGCCACATGCGGTGCGCGATGCGGTAGGCCCACACGGCGTGGACCCCGGGGTAGCCCAGGGCGACCTCGAGCGCGGTCCGCGCCGCCGGGTCCTGCCGACGGGCGGCCTCGAGGTCCTCGGCGAGCAGGGCCAGGAAGCGCCTCAGACGTCGCATCGCTCAGTCCATCAGGTGCGCGTACAGCGGCGTGGACAGGTACCGCTCGCCGAACGACGGCACGATCGCCACGATGAGCTTGCCGGCGTTCTCCGGGCGCTTGGCCAGCTGCAGCGCGGCCGCGATCGCCGCGCCGGACGAGATCCCGACGAGCAGGCCCTCCCGGCTGGCGGCGTCGCGCGCGGTCGCCATCGCGGTCTCGGCGTCGATGTCGACGATCTCGTCGTAGATGGTGGTGTCGAGGATCTCGGGGACGAAGTTCGCACCGATGCCCTGGATCTTGTGCGGGCCCGGCTGGCCGCCGTTGAGGATCGGGGACTCGGCCGGCTCGACTCCGACGATCTGCACGCCGGGCTTGCGCTCCTTGAGCACCTGGCCGATGCCGGTGATCGTGCCCCCCGTGCCGATGCCCGCCACGACGACGTCGACCGCGCCGTCCGTGTCGGCCCAGATCTCCTCGGCGGTGGTCGCGCGGTGGATGGCCGGGTTGGCCTCGTTCGCGAACTGGCGCGCGAGCACGGCGCCCGGACGCTCCGCGGCGATGGCCTCGGCCTTGGCGACGGCCCCCTTCATGCCCTCGGCGGCCGGCGTCAGGATGAGCTCGGCACCGAACGCGCGCAGCAGGCCGCGCCGCTCCTTGGAGGCGGACTCCGGCATCGTCAGGACCACCCGGTAGCCGCGCGCGGCGCCGACCATGGCCAGCGCGATGCCGGTGTTGCCCGACGTCGCCTCGACGATCGTGCCGCCGGCGGGCAGCTCCCCGGACTTCTCCGCGGCGTCGACGATCGAGACGCCGATGCGGTCCTTGACCGAGTTGGCCGGGTTGTAGAACTCGAGCTTGGCGACCACCGTCGCGCCGACGCCCTCGGTAAGCCGGTTCAGCCGGACCAGGGGGGTGTTGCCGATGAGCTTGGTGACGTCGTCGTAGATGCGGGCCATGTCTTCCTCGTCTCGTCCAAGGGGGTGGGGTCGCCGCTCGCACCAACCCCACGGGACGCACGGTCATTCCGGCGGCGGGGCTGCGGGGTGGTGGCTGAGCGCTGGCCGGAGCGGCAGGGCGGCCGTCAGGGCCGCGCGGGGTGCCAGCGCTCTACAGACAGCAGCGCGGACAGCAGGTGGTGGCGAGCGGGCAGCCGGAGAGGAGCGCGGTGGTGAGCGCCCGGCGCATGGCCCGTCCTCTCGTGGTCCGGACTGCGAGTGGTCCGACCTCCGGACGGTAACCGCTCGAGCGCCGGACGTGCAACGTGCGAGCGGGCGACGGGAATCGAACCCGCATGACCAGCTTGGAAGGCTGGGGCTCTGCCATTGAGCTACGCCCGCGTCGTCCCGCAGGACGGCGCACCCAGGGTAACGGCTCCGGACCCGCTCGCTCGGATCCGGAGCCGTCGTCCCGGGGGACGCCGTCAGGCGGCCGGGCGCCCGAGGCCGCGGAACTCCCAGCCGGCGGCGCGCCACGCGGCGGGGTCGAGCTTGCCGCGCGCGTCGATGATCCGGGGCGTCGCCGTCTTCGCGGCGAGGTGGCCGGGGTCGGCGTTCACGAACTGGGGCCACTCGGTGAGCAGGAGCACCACGTCGGTGTCCTCGATGGCCTCCTCCGCCGACGAGGCGTAGGTGAGCGTCGGGAAGGTGCGCCGCGCGGTGTCGCCGGCGGCGGGGTCGAACACCTTCACCTGGGCGCCGCGCAGGTGCAGTGCCGCGGCGACGTTCAGGGCGGGGGAGTCGCGGACGTCGTCGGTGTCGGGCTTGAACGCCGCGCCGAGGACGCCGATCGACCGGTTGAGCACGGAGCCCTCGCACGCGGCGATCGCCATCTCGACGACGGCCTGCCGCTGGCCCATGTTGATCTCGTCGACCTTCTGCAGGAGACCGCTCATCCGGAACGCGCCCAGCTCGCCGGAGCGGTGCATCAGCGCGCGGATGTCCTTGGGCAGGCAGCCGCCGCCGAAGCCCAGGCCGGCGTCGAGGAACTTGCGGCCGATGCGCGAGTCGAGGCCGATGGCGTCCGCGAGGACGGTGACGTCGGCCCCGGCTGCCTCGCACACGCTCGCGACGGCGTTGATGAAGGAGATCTTCGTGGCCAGGAACGCGTTGGCGCTGACCTTGACGAGCTCCGCCGTCGGCAGGTCGCAGACGATGACCGGCGCACCCTCGCCGATCGGGCTCGCGTAGACCTGGCGCATGATCGCCTCGGCGCGCTCGGACACGCCGCCCAGGACGATCCGGTCGGGGTGCAGGGTGTCCTCGACCGCCTTCCCCTCGCGGAGGAACTCCGGGTTCCAGATCACCTCGGCGCCGACGCCGTCGGGCAGGTTCGCGGCGACGAGCTCGCGCAGGCGGGCCGCGGTCCCGACGGGCACCGTCGACTTGCCGACGATGACGGCGTCGTGCGTGAGGTGCTGCGTGACGGCGCGGGTCGCCGCCTCCACGTAGCTGAGATTGGCCGCGTTGGAGCCGGGCAGCTGCGGCGTCCCGACGCAGATGAAGTGCACGTCGGCGTCGCGTACGGCGTCGGCGATGTCCGTGGTGAAGCGGAGGCGGCCCGACTCGACCTGCTCGAGGAGGAGCTCGTCGAGTCCGGGCTCGAAGAAGGGCACCTTGCCGAGGCTCAGCGCGCGGAGCTTGTCCGCGTCCGTGTCGTAGCCGACGACGTCGAAGCCGAGGGCGGCCATGGCGGCCGCGTGCGTGGCGCCGAGATAGCCGGTGCCGATGACACTGATCCGGGGTTGCGCATCGTAGGTGGGCTCGGTCACGTGGGTCTCCTCCCCGGGCGGGTGGCCCGGTGGTGTCGATGCGTGCGACTTTGCACGGTGCGTACCGGGCTAATCGTCCACCATCGGGCGCAGAAGGGAAACTGGTTCCGCGCGCCGGGCCACTACGCTTCGAGGGCACGGGATGTGGCGCAGCTTGGTAGCGCGTCCGCTTTGGGAGCGGAAGGTCGTGGGTTCGAATCCCGCCATCCCGACCATCGTCGAAGGGAGCGGCCTGGTGCGCGACTCGGGGCAGGCGGCGGACGCCGCGGCACCCCCGCGACCGGCCTACCTCGACCCGCGCCTCGTGGCGCTCGTCGCCCTCGGCGGCGCGTTCGGGAGCCTCGCGCGCTACGGCGTCGCCCAGGCCTTCCCCCCGCGGGGCGGGTGGCCCGTCGCGACGCTCGCCGTCAACCTCGTCGGCGCCTTCTGCCTCGGCCTGCTCCTCGAGACGCTCGCGTCCGGGGGCCCGGAGACGCGGCGCGGGCTGCGGCTGCGCCTCGCCCTCGGCACCGGGGTCCTCGGCGGCTTCACGACGTTCAGCTCGCTCGCCATCGAGGTCGAGCGGCTGTGGGCAGACGGCCGGGTCGCGCTGGGGCTCGCGTACGGACTCCTGAGCCTCGTGGCGGGCGCGGCGCTCGCCGGCGCCGGCAGCGCGGTCGGCGGTCGACGCCGCGGCGCGGGGAGCCGGGCGTGACCGGGCTGCTCGTGGCGCTCGGCGGCGGCCTCGGGGCCGCGGCCAGGTTCGTGGCGGACGGCGCGGTGCGCGCGCGCTGGCGGGGCGCCTTCCCGCTCGCCACCTTCCTCGTCAACGTCACGGGCTCCCTGCTCATCGGGCTGCTCAACGGAGCGCACCTTTTCCACGGCTTCGGGTCGGTGGCGTTCGTGGCCCTGACGACCGGGGTCTGCGGCGGGTACACGACCTTCTCGACGGCGATGGTCGAGACGGTGCGCCTGGCGCGGGCGGACGAGGTGCGCTGGGCCGTCCTCACCGCCGTCGGGAGCCTGGTCGCGTGCGTCGCAGCGGCGGCCCTGGGCGTCGGCCTCATGTGGCTCCTGGGGCACTGACCCGGCGCCGGGGACGGCGCTACGGTGGTCGTGGCGGCCGCTGCGTCGCTCCCGGGAGGGAGGCAGGGATGGTGCACGAGGTTCCCCAGCCGAGCGTGGCGCGGATGGTGGTCCCGGGGGGCCATCCGCTCGTGGTCGAGGTGGCGCCCGCGCAGCCCGACCTGGTGCTCCTGACGGCTGCCCGGTGGCTCGAGGCCCTCGGCGCGTCCGCCCTGTACTGCGCGTACGCCGACGAGAGCCGACTCACGGTCGAGGAGCACCCGGACGGCACCGTGCGGCACGTCCCGGTCGACCCGGACGGCGGCGACGACGAGTGGCGGGACCGCGAGCGCGAGCTCGAGGGGCACCTGCGCCGCGTGCTCGCGGGGTGCCCGGTGCCCTGGCACCTGCGCTACCTCGCCGGCCGCCCCGACCGGGCACTCACGCACCTCGCGCGCGCCGTGGACGCCGCCGCCTTCGTCGTCGGCACCCGGGCGCCCGGCGCGGCCGGCCGTGTGAAGGAGTGGCTCGGCGGGTCGGTCGCCGTACGCCTCGCGCACCACCAGCACCGGCCGGTCCTGGTGGTGCCCGTCGAGGTCGTCGACTGGAAGAACGAGTCCTGGCGCTGAGGCCTCGGCGGCGCGGGGCCCGCGGGACCCTCCCGACGCCCGGAGGTCCTAGGACGACGGGGGCGGCCGGCACGGCGTCGTGCCGTAGGATCGGGGGGCCGTGCGCGGCCCTCTCGCGCGCCCGATCGCGGTGCGCAGCGCCGTCGTCGTCGTCCATCCCGCCCCACCCGCCAGGAGACCTGCTGTGAAGAGCGCCGTCGAGACCCTGGACGCCACCACGGTCAAGCTGACCGTCGAGGTGTCCTACGACGAGCTGAAGCCGAGCATCGACCACGCGTACGAGCACATCGGCTCGGAGGTGCAGATCCCCGGCTTCCGCAAGGGCAAGGTCCCGCCGCGGATCCTCGAGCAGCGCGTCGGGCGGCCGGCGATCATCGAGCACGCCGTCAACGACGGCCTGCCGACCTTCTACCGCGACGCGATCACCGAGGCGAACCTGCGGCCCCTCGGCCAGCCGGACATCGAGGTCACCGAGCTCCCGGCCCTGACCGGCACCGAGGGCGGCCTGACCTTCACCGCCCAGGTCGAGGTGCGGCCCGAGCTCACGCTGCCCGACCTGTCGACCATCACGGTGACGGTCGACGACGTCGAGGTCACGGACGAGGACGTCCAGGGGCGCCTGGACTCGCTGCGCGAGCGGTTCGGCTCCCTGGTGGGCGTGGACCGCCCCGCCGCCGACGGCGACTACGTGGTCATCGACATGCGCGCCGTCATCGGCGACGAGGAGATCGACGCCGTCAGCGGCATCTCCTACCAGATCGGCTCCGGCAACCTCCTGCCGGGCATGGACGAGGCGCTCACCGGCCTCTCCGCGGGCGAGACGACGACGTTCGAGGCGCCGCTGGCGGGCGGCGAGCACGCGGGCGAGGTGGCCCAGGTCACCGTCACCCCGACCTCCGTGAAGGAGCGCGACCTGCCCGAGGCGAACGACGAGTTCGCCGAGCTCGCCAGCGAGTTCGACACCATCGAGGAGCTCCGCGCGGACCTGCGCGAGCAGGTCGGCCGCATCAAGGAGGGCAACCGGGCGATCCAGGCCCGCGACCGCCTGATGGCGCAGCTCAAGGAGGCCGTGGAGATCCCCGTGCCCGCCGGCATCGTCGAGGCCGAGGTGCACCAGCACCTCGAGAACGAGGGTCGCCTGGAGGACGCCGAGCACCGTGCCGAGGTCGAGACCGAGGCCCGTGAGGCCCTCGTGGACCGCATCCTTCTCGACACGCTCGCGGAGGAGCTCAAGGTCACCGTGGGCCAGGAGGAGCTCCTGGAGTACCTGATCAACGCGTCCTCCCAGTACGGCATGGACCCGAACAGCTTCATCCAGGCCGTCGACCAGCAGGGCCAGCTGCCCGCGATGGTGGCCGAGGTCGGCCGGACGAAGGCGACGGCCGTGGCGCTGCGCCGCGTGAGCGTCGTCGACCCGTCAGGCACGCCCGTGGACCTCACGCCGTTCATCGGCGCCGAGCCGGAGCCGGGGGCCGAGGACGCCGCCGACGAGGCCGCGGAGGCCACCGAGGGCGACGAGAAGGCCTGAGCCGGACCTCGAAGGC
>JAEWYD010000230.1 GCA_023462275.1 Actinomycetes bacterium | reverse complement strand
GGACGCGCGTGCCCCAGGCGGTGCGGCTCGCCGAGCTGACCGGCCGCCTGACCGCCCGGCTGCCGGGCCACGACGACCGGCGCGACGGCCTGCTGCGCACGGAGGACCACCTCGCGACACTGGCGCTCCGGGGCGAGCAGGCCGCCTTCGCCCTGCTCGCGGAGCGCCGGCTCGCGCCGTTCGCCGACCTGCCGGCCCCCACCCGCGACCGGCTGCTCGAGACGCTGCACGCCTGGCTGCGGCACTGGGGCTCGCGCGCCGCCGTGGCCGACGAGCTGCGCGTGCATCCCCAGACGGTCAGCTACCGGGTGCGCCAGCTGCGCGACGTGCTCGGGGACGACCTCGACGACGCCGACGCCCGGTTCGAGCTGGGGCTCGTGCTGGCCGACCGGGCGCGTCGCTAGCCGGCCCTCCCGGCCAGGTGCCCCGGTCGCGACGTCGACACGAGGTAGCGCCGCTTCAGCCCGTAGCCGGGCACCTCGACGCGGTCGCGCAGCACGCCGCCCGCCCGCTCGATCACCGCGATCGACCCGACGTTGTCGTCGCTGCAGGTGACCAGCGCCTCGCCGACGCCGATCCCCGCCGCCACCCCCAGGCCGTGCCGCAGGAGCGCGGTCGCGTACCCACGGCGCCGGTGCGCCGGCCGGACGACGTAGCCGAGGTGACCGCCCATGAGCTCCAGCCGTGGGCTGAGGCGGTGGCGCACCGACAGCAGGCCGACGAGCGACCCGCCCGCAGCGCCGACCAGCGTCGTCGTGGGGACGTGACCGGCCGGCAGCCCGACCCCGGCGCGGTACCGCTCGAGCAGGTCGAGGTAGGCGGCCCAGGGCATCCCGGGCTCGTGACCCTGCAGGAACATCGAGCCCTCGGCCACCAGCTCGGCGTGCGCCGCCAGCGCCTCGGCCTCGTCCGCCGCCCCCAGCGGCCTGATCACCAGGCCCGCCCGCTCCTCCACGGACCCAGCCTGGCACCTGGCGGGCCCGGCCGGGCGCGGCGCAGACGCCCCGCCCACCCCCGTCGACCTACGCTCGGTCCGTGCCTGCACCCGAGCCCGGAGCCGACGCGAGCCCGGCGTCCGCGGGCACTGTCCCGACCACCGTCACCTTCGGCGCCCCGCCCCGCGACTGGTGGCACGACGTGCCGACCGAGGCGTCGCTGCGCGTCGTGCCGCTGCTGCGGGTGCCCCGGGACGGCGCGGACGGCGCGGACGGCGCGGACGGCGCGATCGTCGTCGGGCAGGTGCACCTGCGCCTGAAGGACGGCGGCCTCACGGCCCGCGCCTACGTGACGGGCGCCTGGGTGCGGTCCGGAGCGGACTGGCAGCCGATGCCGGACGACGGGCGTCCCGGCCTCGCGAGCGCGATGGCCGCGGCCGGCTTCCCGCTGCCCGCGGGCGGCGCGGCGGAGGCGCCCGGCGACCCGACCGCGGTGGTCGCAGTCCTGGCGAAGACCGTGGCCGAGGAGTCCCGGGGCGCCGTCGCGGACCTGCGCGACCTGCGCTACCGCGCGGAGTCGTCGCTGGCCGAGCAGCTGCGCCCCGATCACCGCGACACCGTGCTGCCGACGCTCGCCACGCTGCTGGAGCTCGGCGTCATCTGCGGCCGGGCGGCCGACGAGGCGCGCGAGACCGTCCGGGAGGGGCTGTGGGCGTGGCTCACCGACCCCGACGCCTACCAGGCGTACCGCGCCAGCCAGGACAGCACGCTCCTGACCGGCCACGCGCCCGCCGACCACGCGACGCGCCCCTGGATGCGGGCCCACGACGCCGCCGTGCGCCAGTGCCGCGCCATGGAGGAGCAGCTGGGCGCCGAGACTGGCGTCATCGCCGGCTTGCTCGACGCCGCCGCGACCGTCGCCTCGGCACGCGAGTCGGAGTCCCAGCAGCTCTTCAACACGCTCGTCGGCGTCGCCGCCCTGGGCCTCGGCCTCCCGGCCCTCGTCCTCTCGCTGTACGGGGCGGACCGGCTGGTCCCGTTGACGTCGCTGCGCCAGGCGCTCGCGCTGCTGCCGATCGCCCTCGCCGCCGCCGTCGCCGGGGTCGTCGCCGTCCGCCGGCTCCCGACCGGCCGCACCCACACCCACGTGCTCGGGACGACGCTCGTGGTGCTGGCGCTGATGCTGCTCCTCGTCGTCGCAGGCGTCCTCGCCCCCGGCGCGTCGTAGGCACGCGCGCACCCAACGCTTCCGGACCGTCGCCCGTTGACCCCGCGAGGCCGCGCGCCGCGCGGTCCGGGGAGCGACGGAGACGAGCGACATGAGGACGAGGACGTGGGCGGCGACCGGAGCCGTCGCACTGGGACTGGCAGCACTGACCGCGGGCGGCGCGCAGGGGGCGCCGCCGGAGGCCGACGCCACCCTGCCGCTCATCGGCACGGACGTCGATCCCTTCGACGTGAACGCGCTGATCACCGACGACGCCGTGTACGTGAGCCACACGGCCACGATGGCGTCCGCGGAGCTCTACCGCCGCACGCTGACTCCGCAGGGCGACGGGCTCGCCGTCGGACCGCTCGAGCTCCTCGCCCGCACCCGGCCCCACACGGCCGTCGCCGAGGACGCCGGCACCCTCGCGTACGTGCGGGCCCTGGACGGGCGGCTCGTGCTCCGCGCCCCCGACGGCACCGAGACGCGGCCCGCCTGGGGCACCGCCGCCGCGATGGGCGCCGGGCCGCAGCAGCTCACCGACCGGTGGCTCGTCACGGTGCCCGGGGCAGCCGAGGCGAGCCCCGCGCTCATCGCCCGCGCGACCGGGGCGACCGTCGACCTGGCGGCCACCGTCACGGCCCCGGAGCTCGCCGGCGCCACCGTGGAGTCCGTGGACGTCACCGACGACCGCGCGCTCTTCACCATGCGGCGCAGCGCCGGGAGCTCGGGCGTCTCGGCCGTGGTCACCGTCCCGCTCGGCGCCAGCGGCCCGACCGGCGCCGCCACCGTGCTCGACGAGGTGACCTGGGACCCGTCCGGCCCGCCGAGCCGGGATCTCACGGCCGTCGGCACCGACGCCGGCCGCGTCGTCTGGCAGGCGCAGACGCTCGCCGGCGGCACATGGTCGACGAGCCTGCACTGGTGGGACGCCAGCACCGACACGAAGGGCTCGCTGGCCGACGCCGGGCAGGGCGTCGCGCTCGAGGGCGCCACCGTCGTGACCACCACGGGCGCGGGCGGCGCGCTCCGGTACGACTGGCGCGACCTCGCCGGCGACCCCGCCGCGCCCACCACCACGTTGACCGTCGAGGGATGGGCGACGGACGTCCACGGCACGCTCCTTGCACTCATCAACCTGCGCGGCGGCGAGCTCACCGGCACCACGACCCTCGTCGACGCCTCAGGGCGCGCGCTCACCGCCCCGCACGGCAGCGGCGCCCTGGCGGCGTGGCCGTTCACGGACGTCCACGCAGGCGACCCCTTCGTCGGCGAGATCCTCTGGCTGGCCGACCGCGGCGTCGTGCAGGGCTACGCCGACGGCACGTTCCGCGCGCTCGGCGCCGTCAACCGCGACGCCATGGCGGCCCTCCTCTACCGGACGACGCACCCGGGCGGCGGCCGCGCGCCGTCGTGCACGTCGGCGCCCTTCGCAGACGTGCCGGTCACGCACCCCTTCTGCGGCGAGATCGCCTGGCTCAAGACGACGGGCATCGCGCAGGGCTGGTCCGACGGCACCTTCCGCCCGGGCGCCCCGATCAGCCGGGAGGCGATGGCGGCGTTCCTCTACCGCCTCGCGCACCACTCGGCGGCGGCCGCGCCCGCGTGCACGACGGCGCCCTTCAGCGACGTCCGGGCCGGCAGCCCGTTCTGCGGCGAGATCGCCTGGCTCGCGGCGAACCGCGTGAGCACCGGCTGGGGCGACGGGACCTTCCGGCCCGCGGCCCAGATCGAGCGCCAGGCGATGGCGGCGTTCCTCGTGCGCGCCGTCGATGGCGGCCTGGTGGGGAGCGCCTGAGCGACGGGAGCCGGCCCCGCCCTCACCGGGCCGGGGCCGGCT
>JAEWYD010000229.1 GCA_023462275.1 Actinomycetes bacterium | reverse complement strand
CCGCCGCGCCGGGCGCGCGCCGCGGCGTCGTCCTCGCCTGCCTCGGCTTCACGTTCCTCAACCCGCACGTCTACCTCGACACCGTCGTGCTGCTGGGTGCGATGGCCAACCAGCACGGCGCGGGCGGACGGTGGGTCTTCGCCGCCGGAGCGGCGGCCGCGAGCCTCGCGTGGTTCACCGCCCTGGGGTTCGGGGCCGGGCGGCTCGGGCCGGTCTTCGCGCGGCCCGCCGCCTGGCGCGCGCTCGACGCGACCATCGCCGTCGTCATGGTCGGCCTCGCCGTGGGCCTGGTCGTCTGACCGGGCCGACGCCGACCCCTCCGGATGCGACGCGTCGGGGCCGGTGCGACGGTGGGGCGATGACGAGCCCCAGCGACTTCGACAGCGGCGGAACGCCCGGCACCACGCCCGACCCGGAGACCGGCGCCGAGGGCGACACCGACCAGCTCCCTCCGGACGACACCCTGCTCGACCGCGGCGTCGACAGCGTCCTGGACGAGGGCGTCGTCACCGCCGAGAAGCCACCGGGCAACCGCCTGGAGACGCACCTGGACCAGGCCCTCGGCGAGCGGATGGAGGACAAGCTCGCCCAGGAGGAGCCCGAGGTCTGGGACACCGACCCAGGCCCGGACGCCGGGGCGCGGGAGCCGGACCGCGCGGGCCGGCTCGCCGCCGACGACGCCGGTACCGACGGCGTGTACACCGCGGACACGATGGCCGTGGACGTGGGCATCGACGGCGGGGCCGCGACGGCTGAGGAGGCGGCGATGCACGTCATCGACGAGGAGGACCCCCGGACGCCGCTCTGACGGGCTGCTACGCGCCGTCGTCGGCCTGGTCGTCGGCGTCGGCCGACGTGCGTCGCGCCCGGGTCTGGACGGCACGGGCAGCGAGCTCGTCGTCGGGCGGGTACACGACCTCCTCGAGCGTGAGCCCGTGGGCCGGCGCCACGACGCTCGCGCGGGCCCGCCCCGCCAGCAGCTCGCCGGGCCACTCCACGGGCCGCCGGCCCTCTCCCACGGTCGTGAGCGCACCGACCAGCGACCGGACCATCGTGTGGCAGAACGCGTCCGCCGCGACGTCGACGACGACGAGCCCGGCGTCCGGGCCCTCGACGGGCCGCGAGACCCGCAGGGTCTGCACCGTCCGGATCGTCGTCGCGCCCGGTCGGGGACGGCAGTACGCCGCGTAGTCGTGGAGCCCGACGAGCGGCCGCGCGGCCCGGTCCATCGCCTCGGCGTCGAGCGGGACGCGGTGCCGCACGACGTGCGCGCGGCGCAGCGGGTCGACACGCACCAGGTCGTCGGCGATCCGGTAGGCGTAGCGGCGGCTGAGCGGCGAGAAGCGGGCGTCGAAGCCGGCGGGCGCCGGCGCCGCGCGGTGGACGACGAGGTCGGGGGGCAGCACGCCGGCGAGGCGCCGCACCAGCACCTCGCCCGGCTCGCCGGACATGCGACCGCGGACGGCGTCCCACACGTCGGCGGGGACCTCGACGTGCGCCACCTGGCCGCGGGCGTGGACCCCGGCGTCGGTCCGCCCGGCCACGGTCAGCCGCGGTTCGGCGCACCGGAGCACGACGCCGAGGGCCGCCTCGAGCGACCCCTGGACCGTGCGGAGCCCCGGCTGGGCCGCCCAGCCCGCGAAGCCGGTGCCGTCGTAGGACAGGTCGAGGCGCACGCGGATCACGGCGACAACGCTAGGCCCTCGGCTGCGACCCCACCGCGCCGCCGCCCACCGCGCCACACTCCTGCGCCGCAGGCGCGTGGTGTGACCACCCGGCCGTAGGGTCGGCTGCATGGGCGAGACGCGCACGCTCGCGGTCGACTGCGGCGGGAGCGGCATCAAGGCCTCGGTGCTCGACTCGGCGGGGACCATGCACGTCCCGCCCGTCCGGGTGCCGACGCCGTACCCGCTGCCGCCGGAGCGCCTCGTGGCGACGATCGCCGACCTCGCTGCGCGGCTCCCCCGGGCGGGCCGCGCGACGGTCGGCATGCCGGGCATGATCCGGCACGGCGTCGTGGTGGCGACCCCGCACTACGTCACGCGCGCCGGCCCCCGCACGGCCGTGCTGCCCGACCTGGCGGCCGCGTGGTCGGGCAGGGACTTCGCGGCCGACCTCACGTCCGGCCTCGGCTACCCCGTGATCGTGCTCAACGACGCGGAGGTGCACGGCGCGGGCGTGGTGGCCGGCAGCGGCGTCGAGCTGGTGCTGACGCTGGGCACCGGGCTCGGCTCCGCGCTCTTCGACGGCGGGCGGCTCGCCCCGCACCTCGAGCTGTCGCACGCGCCGGTCCGTCGGGGCACCACCTACGACGGCTGGCTCGGCGAGCACGAGCGGCGCCTCGTCGGCGACGGCGCCTGGTCGCGTCGCGTCGGTCGCGCCGTCGAGGGGTTGCGTCCGGTGGTCCGGTGGGACCGGCTCTACCTCGGCGGCGGCAACGCGCGCCGCATCCGGCCGACCGTGCTGGCCGCCCTGGGCGACGACGTCGTCGTCGTGCCGAACTCGGCCGGCATCGTGGGCGGCGTGCGCGCCTGGACGCTCCCGCGCGGGACGCGCTAGACGCCGTCGAGGTCGTCGAGCGCCTCCAGCAGGACGCGCGTGAACGCCACCGGGCGGACCACGCTCGACAGGTGCGTGGCGCCCCGGACGAGGACGCGACGAGCGCCGGGCGCGGCCCGCAGGAAGGCCCGCTCCTGGAGCCGGAAGTGGTCCAGCGACCCGTTGACGAGCCACACCGGGCAGCGGACGCGGGCAAGGTCCGCCAGGACGTCGATGCGGCGCACCTCGGCCAGCAGGTCGCCCATGACCGCCAGGGCGAAGCCGCCCTCCGCGCACGCGGCCGCGCCCTCGGGCGGCAGGGCGAGGTCGACCAGCCGCTGGTTCAGCCAGGCACCGCCGTCGGGCAACCGCGTGATCCCGCGGACGGCGAGCTGCCACGCCGCGGTCGCAGGCTGGTCCGGGACGCTGCAGCAGGCGCCGGCCAGGAGCCCCACGACCTGGTCCGGGCGCAGTGCCGCGTGGTGGATACCCAGGTAGCCGCCCAGGGACATCCCGACGACGACGGCCCGTCCGCCCACCGCGTCGACGGCCTCCTCGACGGCCGCCGTCGCTCCGGCGAGCGTGAACCGCTCCGCGATGCGGGTCCCGTGGCCGGGCAGGTCGATCGCGACGGCGGGCCGCCCCGCGCGCTCCAGCGCCGCGAGCTGGGGGCGCCACATCGTCCGGGAGACCCGCGCCCCGTGCAGCAGCACCACGGGTGTCGTCATGACCACCACCGTAGGCACCCCGGGGAGGGCGACGACGGCTCACAGCAGGCACCTAGGTTCCGCACAGCGGGAATCGGGCGGCTCGGACAAAACGGCAACGCGGATAAGGCGGTTCCGACAACGTTGAAGAAGGGGTGAAGAACGGTATCGACAACGATTTCCAACCTCGCCTAAGTTCACCCACAACCGGCGGTCGTCACGGCCAGAACCCCCTGAGCACGCAACCGCCGGAACGTCGGCGACACGGGTGTCGCCGGACGCACCCGCAAAGGAGCGAGATGCGCCGAGTAGAACGGCACAGAAGCAGGAGACCACTGGCCGTCGTCGCCACATCGGCGATCGTGGCCACCGGGCTGGTGGGCACCGCCCTCCCGGCCACCGCCGAGGACTCTCAGGTCCCGTACACGGTCATGCTGAACAACTTCGAGACCACCGTCGGCCGCGCGGCACCCGCCTGGAGCGCGCTCGACGTGGACGGCACCACCCAGACGGCCGCGACAACGGCCTACGCGACCACCGACGTGCGGACGCGGACGAGCCACGCCCGCAGCCTCCAGGTCCTCAACCGGGACGCGGCGGCCGACGGCGCGCAGATGACCATCCCGACCACGATGCTGACCGCGGGCCAGACCTACACCATCAGCGCGTGGATCTACGTCCCCGAGGGGGCGGCCAAGCTCGTCGAGGCGAACCCGATCGCGGCGCGCGTACGCGCCGGCGCGACGGACCTCGCTGCGGTCACCGGCTCGGACCTGGTGATCACGCCCGGCACCTTCAAGCACGTCGAGGTGACCTACACGCACGTCGCGTCCAACACGACGCTGTCGATCGCCGTCCGCAACACCCTGTCCACGTTCTACATCGACGACGTGCACATCCAGGGCATGCGCGCGGGCACGCCGATCACCGTGTCCTCGACGCTCAAGGACACGCTCGACTACCCGGTCGGCGTCGCCATCGAGGGCCGCTCGACGGTCGCGGGCACGCCCGCCGAGGAGGTCCTCAGCCGCGAGTTCGACTCCGCCACTCCGGAGAACGCGATGAAGCCGGAGTCCTGGTACGGCCCGGACCGCAAGTTCGCGGGCACCGACGGCGCCGAGCTCACGCACAACGCCGGCGCTGACGCGATCATGGACTGGGCCGTCGCGAACGACGCCCGCGTCTACGGTCACGTCCTGGTGTGGCACAGCCAGGTCCCGGCGTGGTTCTTCCAGAAGGAGGGCGGCGCGGCGCTGACCAACAGCCCCGAGGACCAGCAGATCCTCAAGGACCGCCTGCACGAGCACATCTTCAACGTCGCCAAGTACCTGTCCGACCGGTACGGCGCGTTCGGCACCCCGGGCAACCCGCTGAAGGCGTTCGACGTCGTCAACGAGGTCGTCGCGGACAACGCCGCCACCGCCTCCGCCGGCCTGCGCACGAGCAGCTGGTACAACGTCCTGGGCGAGAGCTTCATCGACCTCGCCTTCCAGTACGCCGACGAGGCCTTCAACACCCTCTACGCCGCCCCGGACGCCACGCGCCCGGTCAAGCTCTTCATCAACGAGTACGGCACCGAGGGTGGCGACGGCGACGGCACCAAGCTCCAGCGGTACTACGACCTGGTCAAGCGCCTGCTGGCGCGCGACGTGCCGGTCGACGGCATCGGCAACCAGTTCCACGTGCAGCTGACGCGCGACGTCAACAACCTGCGGATCGCGATGGAGAAGCAGGCCGACCTGGGGCTGCTGTCCGCCGTGACCGAGTTCGACGTCACCACCGGCTACCCGGCGACCGAGCGCCTGCAGATCCAGCAGGGGCACTACTACAAGGCCGCGTTCGACATCTTCAACGCGTACGCCGCCGCCCACCCCGACCGGCTGTGGTCCGTCACGGTGTGGGGCCTGCACGACGCCGGTTCGTGGCTGTACTACAGCGGCGCCCCGACGATGTACGACGACTTCTACCAGCCCAAGTGGTCGCTGGTCGGAGCCCTCGGCGGCGACCTGCCCGACGTCCCCAAGGCCATGAGCGTGTTCGGCGGCTCGGTCGACCTCACGGCGACCGCCCCCACCGACCTGCGCTGGGACCTCGTCAGCCGGTCGCCCATCGGTGACGCCGGTGAG
This sequence comes from Actinomycetes bacterium, assembly GCA_023462275.1. Classification (GTDB taxonomy): domain Bacteria; phylum Actinomycetota; class Actinomycetes; order Actinomycetales; family Cellulomonadaceae; genus Actinotalea. Next base: position 1,338 of record JAEWYD010000229.1, on the reverse strand, counting down.
ATCGCCCTCCTGTGGGCGCCGGACCACCTGACCGCGTACGTCGCGGTGGACGACACGACGGTCGACGCGACTGACGCCGTCACCTTCACCGTGAACGGTCAGAACTACACGCTCAACCGCGACGGGTCCGGCGTGCCGGGCGTCGTCGCCACGACGGACACGGGCTGGGTGGCGGTCGCGCACCTGCCGGTCAGCGGCGTCGCACGCGGCGCCACCGTCCCCTTCACCTTCGCGGTGACGAACGGGGCCACCACCACGGGCTGGAACTCGCCGGGCATCATGGGCGAGCTCACGCTCCAGGGCACGCTGGCCTCCGTTGCCGTCGTCGAGGCCCCGGCCGCGCCGACGGTCGACGGGACGGTCGACGACGTGTGGGCCAAGGCCAACGTGGTCACCACGGGCAACGCCGTCAGCGGCACGAACACCGCAACGGCCGAGGTGAGCACGCTGTGGTCCGGCGACGGCTCGACGCTGTACGTCCTGGCCAAGGTGACGGACCCCGTCGTCAACGTGGCGGCGAGCAACCCGTGGGAGCAGGACTCGATCGAGATCTTCGTCGACCCGGGCAACGCCAAGAACGGCGCCTACCGCGCCGCGGACACCCAGATCCGGATCAGCGCGACCAACCAGCGCTCCTACGGGACGGGCAACGCGGCCGACCAGGACGCCCGGGTCACCTCGGCCGTGACGACCGTGGACGGCGGCTACGTCGTCGAGGCGTCGATCAGCCTGCTGACCTACGGCGGCTCTGGCACGGTGCACGGGCTCGACTTCCAGGTCAACGACGCGAACGCCCAGGGCCAGCGGATCGGCGTGCGCTCGTGGGCGGACGCCACCGGCAACGGCTACGCGTCGACGTCCAACTGGGGCGCCGCGAAGCTCGTGGAGGCCACGGACCCGGGCCCCGGGCCGGACCCCGACCCGGTGACGCCGACGTTCCCGGACGTCAAGGCCGGCGACCCCTTCTACAGCGAGATCACGTGGCTCGCCGAGCAGGGCATCACCACCGGGTTCTCCGACGGCACGTTCCGGCCGGCGGCGTCCATCGAGCGGCAGGCCATGGCGGCGTTCCTCTACCGGTTCGCCGGTGAGCCGGAGTTCACGGCCCCGGCCGTGAGCCCGTTCAAGGACGTGCGCACGACCGACCCGTTCTACAAGGAGATCACCTGGCTCGCCGACGCCGGCGTGACCAAGGGCTTCGGCGACGGGACGTACCGCTCGATCGCTCCGATCGAGCGGCAGGCGATGGCCGCGTTCCTCTACCGGTTCGGCCAGCTGGACTGACCGCGAGCACGGGGCGCCGCCCGGCCCCCCCGGCCCCGCCCGCCCCCCCCCCGG
>JAEWYD010000228.1 GCA_023462275.1 Actinomycetes bacterium | reverse complement strand
GCTCTCGCCGGCTCGGCCGAGCGGGTCGCCGACGACGCCGTGCGCCTCGCGCTCGCGTCGCTCGCCACGCAGGTGCGCGGGCGGCTGGACGCCCCGCCCGACCTGCCGACGGAGGACGACGTGGCCGACCTCGAGGCCGCGACGGCGGCCCTCACCGGCGCGACGACGGCGGTGACGGACGCGCAGGCGGCCTGGCAGGCGCAGCAGGACGCTGCGGCGGCGGCGCCCGACGCCGGGTTCGTGCCGCGCGGCTGGCCGTACGACGGGGCCGGTCCCGACTGCGGCGGCACTGAGTCGTACGAGCCGGCCGCGAGCGCGACAGTCTTCCGCACCTCGGTGCCCGCCGAGGCCGGCGACGGGTCGAACGGCAACCTGCCTCGCTCGGCGATGACGCCGCTCGGCTGGTGCACCGACTCGGCGGGCAACCAGCAGTGGCTCCGCTCGGACGCCGCCGAGGCCCTGACCCGCCTGAACGACGCCTTCCGCACCCGGTTCGGTGAGACGATCGCCGTCGACATGGCGTACCGCTCGTACGCCGACCAGGTGGCCATGCGCGACGCCCTCGGGTCCGTCGCCGCCGAGCCCGGGACGTCGAACCACGGCTGGGGCACGGCGATCGACGTCTGGGAGTGGCAGGCCTACGCGTTCGGCTCCGAGCGGTACGGCTGGCTGGTCGCCAACGGGCCGGACTACGGCTGGGTGGCGCCGGGCTGGGCGCGCGCGGACGGCTCGAACCCGGAGTACTGGCACTTCGAGTACGTCGGCTGACCGTCAGCGGCTGGTGGCCTTCCGGTACTGCGCGTTGGCGAGCGGGACGAACACCGCCAGGATGACCGCCGACCACAGGAACGTGTAGAGGGTGGCGTGCTGCAGCGGCCACGACGTCGGCTCAGGCGTGCCGGCCGGGACGTTGCCGAACAGCTCGCGCGCCGCCTGGGTGATGGAGGAGACCGGGTTCCAGTCCGCGAAGTGCTGCAGCGGCGTGGGGAGCGTCTCCAGCGGCACGAACGTGTTCGCGATGAACGTCAGCGGGAAGATGATGATGAACGCCGCGTTGTTCACGACCTCGGGGCTCGGCACCAGCATCCCGACCCACGCCATGATCCACGAGATCGCGTACGCGAAGACGAGCAGCACGACGTAGCCGAGCACCGCCTCCCCCACGGACCCCCGGATGCGCCATCCCACCACCAGGCCGGTCAGCGACATGACGAGCAGCACGAGGATGTTGTTCACCAGGTCGCTGAACGTGCGACCCGTCAGGACGGCCGACGGGGCCATGGGCAGCGAGCGGAAGCGGTCGATGAGCCCCTTGCGGACGTCCTCCGCGAGCGCGTAGCCCGTGATCGTCGCCCCGAAGACGACGGTCTGGGCGAAGATCCCCGCGATGAGGAACTCGCGGTAGGCGGCGCTGCTCTGCCCGGCGAGCGAGCCGCCGATGGCCCCGCCGAAGACGTACGCGAAGAGCAGCACGAACATGATCGGCTGCAGCGTGGTGAAGACCAGCAGGTCCGGTACCCGCTTGATCTTGGTGATGTTGCGGCGGGCGACGACGTCGGCGTCCGCGATGACCGTGGGAACCCTCATCGCCGGGCCTCCTTCCCGCCGCCGGCGGCCACCGGCTCGGCGTCCTCGGCCGCCTCCTCCGCGGGGCGGCCGGTGAGCATCAGGAACACGTCGTCGAGCGTCGGTCGGCGCAGCCCGACGTCGTCGATCTCCACGCCCGCGGCGTCGAGCCGCCGCAGCGCGTCGGTGAGCACCGCGGACCCGCCGCTCGTGGGCAGGAGCACCGACCGGCGGTGCGCGTCCAGCACCGGCTCGCCGAGGCCGAGGGGCGTCAGCACCTCGCCCGCCTCGGCCAGGCGGCCCGGGTCGCGGACGGTGACCTCCAGGCGCTCGCCGCCCACCTGGGCCTTGAGCTGGTCCGCCGTGCCCTCGGCGATGACCCGGCCGTGGTCGATGACGACGATCCGGTCGGCCAGCAGGTCCGCCTCCTCCAGGTACTGCGTCGTCAGGAGCAGCGTCGTCCCGCGCGCGACCAGCGACTGGATCACGTCCCACATGTCGGTGCGGCCGCGCGGGTCGAGCCCGGTCGTGGGCTCGTCGAGGAACAGCACCGGCGGGTCGGCGACCAGCGCACCCGCGAGGTCGAGTCGGCGGCGCATGCCCCCGGAGTAGGTGCGGCTGGGGCGGTCGGCCGCGTCCTCGAGCCGGAACTGGGCGAGCAGCTCACGCGCCCGCTCACGCGCCCGACGGCGGCCCAGGTGGTACAGCCGGCCGATCATCACGAGGTTCTCGTACCCCGTGAGGTACTCGTCGACCGCCGCGTACTGGCCGGAGAGGCCGATCCTCCGCCGCACCTCGCGCGGCTGGCGCAGCACGTCGACACCGGCCACCTGCGCTTCGCCGGCGTCGGGCCGCAGCAGCGTCGTCAGGATCCGGACCATCGTCGTCTTGCCGGCGCCGTTGGGCCCCAGCAGCCCCAGCACGGTGCCCTGCGGGACCGTCAGGTCGACGCCCGCGAGCGCCGTCACGTCTCCGTACCGCTTGACCAGCCCCCGGGCCGTGACACCGGGCGGCGCGGCTGCGCTCGTGTCGTCCATGCTGCGGAGCGTAGGTCGAAGGTCCGACATGCGGTATGCCCTTTTTCCCGGGATCACCGGTTCTGCGCCCCGCGCGGCGCCGGCGGGGCGCTGGCGAACGGCCCTCGCGCGCGGGAGAGTGACCTGAGCCGGTCGCCGACGTCCGGCGACTGGAGGCACCGATGACGCTCACCCGTGACCCGGGCCCGAGCTCGACCGACACGACCCCGACCGCGGGCGACGCGACCGAGAACCGCCACGCGGGCCCGCTCGACACGGCGCAGGCCCAGCTGGCCTTCGCCGTCGAGCGCCTCGGCTACGACGCCGGCCTGCACGCCATGCTCGCGACGCCGCGCCGGGAGATCCACGTCGCCATCCCGCTGCGGCGCGACGACGGGACGACCGAGGTGCTGCACGGCTTCCGGGTGCAGCACAACGTCTCCCGTGGGCCGGGCAAGGGCGGCCTGCGCTACCACCCGAGCGTCGACATCGACGAGGTGCGGGCGCTGGCCATGTGGATGACGTGGAAGTGCGCCGTCGTCGAGCTGCCCTACGGGGGCGCCAAGGGCGGCGTGGCCATCGAGCCGCGGCGGTACTCCGCCGCCGAGCTCGAGCGCGTCACGCGCCGCTACACCAGCGAGATCATGCCGATGATCGGCCCGGAGCGGGACATCATGGCGCCCGACGTCGGCACCGACGACCGCACGATGGCGTGGGTCATGGACACGTACTCGGTGAACCAGGGCTACACGATCCCGGCGGTCGTCACCGGCAAGCCGCTCGAGGTGGGCGGCTCCCTCGGGCGGGCGACCGCGACGTCGCGCGGCGTCGTGCACGCCACGCGCGCAGCGCTCGCGGAGGCCGGCCTGGACCTGCCCGACGTGCGCGTGGCCGTGCAGGGCTTCGGCAAGGTCGGCTCGCACGCCGCGCGGTTCTTCGCCGAGGGCGGCGCGCGCGTCGAGGCCGTCGCCGACGAGTTCGGCGCCGTGCACCGCGCGGGCGGCCTCGACCTGCCGCGACTGCTCGACCACGTCCGGCGCACCGGCTCGGTGGCCGACTTCGACGGCGGCGACGCGATCCCCGGCGACGACCTCCTGACGCTCGACGTGGACGTCCTCGTCCCGGCGGCCGTCGAGGGCGTCCTCACCCACGCGAACGCAGCCCAGGTCCGCGCCCGCTGGGTCGTGGAGGCCGCGAACGGCCCGACCACCGCGCGCGCCGACGCCCTCCTGGCCGACCGTGGCGTCGTCGTCGTGCCGGACATCCTCGCAAACGCGGGCGGCGTCGTCGTCTCGTACTTCGAGTGGGTCCAGGCGCAGCAGGCGTACTGGTGGACGGAGGCGGAGATCGAGGACCGGCTGGCGCAGCGCATGCAGCAGGCCTACGCGGCCGTGGCGGAGACGTCCCGGCGCGAGCAGGTCAACCTGCGCGACGCCGCCCTGCTGCTCTCGGTGCAGCGCGTGGCCCAGGCGCACCGCACGCGGGGGCTCTATCCCTGAGCCGCCGCCTCGGCGGCCTGCAGGACGGCGCGGTTCCGGCCGCCCTCCTTGGCCCGGTACAGCGCCCGGTCCGCGTCGCGGCACAGGTGCGAGGCGCTCGTGTGCCGCGGCTCGCGGATCGCGACGCCGGCGCTCACGGTGCAGCGCAGCACCAGCTCGCCCGCGGGCACCCGGGTGGCCGAGAAGGCGTCCACGACCGCCTGCGCCCGCTCCAGGACCGTCGAGACGGCCCGGCCCGGCATGACGAGGCCGAACTCCTCGCCGCCCGTGCGCGCGACGACGTCCCCGTCCCGGACGTGCCCGGCGAGCACCGTCGCGAACGTCGCCAGGACGCCGTCCCCGACGGGGTGCCCGTACGTGTCGTTGACGACCTTGAAGTGGTCGAGGTCGAAGAACGCGACGGCGACCGGCCCGCCGCCGGCCCAGAGGCCGTCGAGGCGCTCGTCGAAGGCGCGCCGGTTGAGCAGCCCGGTGAGCTGGTCGCGCACGGCGCGGTCGCTGAGCCGCACGACGAGCTCGTCGCTGTGCTCGGCGATGACGCGCACGGTGATGGCGCACGACGTCGCGGCCGCCATGACGACGACCCAGGTGAACCACGAGATGCGCGGGTCCGCCGCCCACGCGACGACGGCAGCCATGCCGACGGCGAGGAGGCCGAGGTGCGCCCAGACCGTCGCCCGCCGGGGGAAGAAGGGGCTGGCGAGCGCCGGCCACAGCAGCAGGACCGACAACGTGCCCGCCTGACGCACCTCGCCGATCAGCAGGAGCAGGGTCACCGTGGGCAGCGTGACGGCGGTGAGCAGGCCCCAGAGCTGCGAGGCGCGGCGCGTGGCGAGCACCAGGGCGCCCTCGAGCGCGAGCGCCGCGGCGAAGCCGAGGTGCAGCGTGCGCTGGTCGGCGACTGACGCGTTCACGGCCGGCGCCAGGGCGACGACGACGGCGTCCACCCCGCACACCGCGCCCGCGACCGTCCGCAGGGCGCCGGTGCGCGTCCCGTCGTGACGGGTCAGCCAGGCGCGCACACGACCCACGTCGACCCCCTCCCACCCGCGCTCCCGCGGCCGGCCGGACGCGAGCACCCCCCATCGTGGTGCACCCGGCGCCGTCCGGCACGGGCCCCACGCCGACGACCTCGGCGCTCAGCCCGCCGCAACGTCGGGGACCGCCACGAGGGCCGTCTCCGCCACCGGGAACGTGACCCGGTCGCCCAGCCGCTCCCGCAGCTTGGCCGTGGCGTCGAAGAGGTACCGCTTCACCGCCCCCTCGCTGAGCCCGAGCTCGTTCGCCACCTCGGCGACGGCCAGGTCGTCGAAGTACCGCGCGACCACGCACGCCCGCTCCCGCGGCGACAGGCAGGCGAGCGCCGCCGCCACGTCCACGCCGGCCACGACGGACGCCTCCGGACCGCGCACGTCGTCCACCAGGAAGAGGTGCGCTCGGCCCTGCGCCGTCTTCGCGCGCCGGGCGCGGTCGAGGAACGCGGTCCGCACGGCGGCCTTGACGTAGGCCTCCGCCGCGGCCGGGTCCGTGAACGAGCGCCGCCGGGCGAACACCCGGACGAGCGCCTCCTGGACGAGGTCCTCGGCGTCCACGCGGTTGAGGGCGAAGAGCGCGGCATAGCCGACGAGCGCCCCCCGCCGGGTGCGCACGATCTCGGCGAGCATCGCCTCCCAGCCGCTCACCAGGTCCACCTGCTCTCCAGGAACTGGGTGGCCATCGGAGCGGGCGGCTGGAACGTCGCCTGGGCGCCCTCGACGCGCGGGGCGATCGACGCGACCTGGCCGGTGCCGGGATCCACCTGCACGAACGCCGAGGAGTCCCCGGTGCCGCACGTCCAGGTCTCCCCGACCAGCCGGTCGCCGCGCAGGGCGGTGGGGACGAACGGACCCACCCCGCCGACCGGCGTCTGGGTGCCGTCGCGCGCGACGAGCCCGAGGCCCTGCGCGCACGACTCGGCCGTCCCGTAGCGCGCGACGACGACGTGGTCGCCCGCCTGCCACAGCGTGGTGACCTGGTCGCCGTCGGGCGTGACCGGGACGGTGAGCCGCCGCGAGGACCCGTCGCCGAGGTTGACGACCCACAGGTCCGAGCCGAGGACGGCGGTCACGTCGCCCGCGTCGGTGGCCGCCTGCAGCGCTTCGGCCGCACCGACCTGCGCGCAGCGCACCACCAGGCGGTCCTTCTCGAGCCAGCTGTAGGGCACGCACGGCGCCGTCGCGGGCGCCGGGGGCACGGGCACCGCCCGCGACCGGCCCGTCGCCAGGTCGACGACGGCGAGCCCCTCCTGGGACCAGACGCCGAGCTGCGTGCGCGTGGGGTCGAGGCCGAGGCTGGCCGACCACGCCCAGCCCTGCGGCACGCTCTGCGGGCCGCGGAACGGCCCGATCTCGCTCAGGTGGTAGCCGTCCCTGTCGTGCACCTGGACGACCTGTGCGTCCCCGGTCGCCGGGCGTGCCACGAGCGTGCGGTCCTCGGGCAGGAGCAGCACCCGGTCGTCCATCACGTCGTAGGTGACGAGCTCCTCGCCCGTGGCCAGGTCCACGACGACGAGACCGAGCGACGGTGGGCCCTCGCTCCCGGCCCCGTCCCCGGCGGGGAAGAGCCGGAGCACGGCGCGGGACTGACCGGGGAGCCAGTCCTTGAGCTCCCAGTCGGTCGCCTGGCCGTCGACCTCGCGGACCGAGGCGGGGACCGGGACCTCGTACGTGCGGCCGTCGGGGTCGACCAGGTAGAGCACCGTGGGCGAGGTCACCGAGCTGCCGTCGGCCTCGGCACGGGAACCCTGGTAGCGGCCGAGCACCCAGGAGTCGTCCGTCTGCGCCCAGAGCTCGCGCCGCATGGGCTCGACCTTCGGCAGCAGCGTGTGCACCGTCACGCCCGTGGGCGCGGTCGGCTCCGACGACGCCGTCGGGTCGGGCGACGGGGCGGGCGGCGCGACGGTGGGGCTGGGCGCCGAGGTGGACTGCGTCGGCTGCGGCGCCGGGACGACCGGGTCCGGCCGGGTGACGCCCCACACGGCGACGCTGCCCACGAG
>JAEWYD010000227.1 GCA_023462275.1 Actinomycetes bacterium | reverse complement strand
GGGGCGGGGGGGGGGGGGGCGGGGGGGTCCGGGGGCCCTGCCGGCGGTGGAGCCGAGACCCCGGCACACGCCGAGGGGCCCGGTCCGCAGACCGGGCCCCTCGTCAGCCGAGCATCATTCAGTCAGGTCAGAGGCGGCGCACCTCAGAGGCCCTGGGCGAGCCGGTAGTACGCCTGGTTGGCGCGCAGCTCCGCGGCGAACGCGCGCTGCGTCGTCCCCTCGTCGATGACGAGGAGCTCCGTGCCGGCGATGGCGGCGAGGTCGGCGAACGCGTCCACGCCCACCGCCGTCGACATGACGGTGTGGTGCGCCGCGCCGGCCGCGAGCCAGCACTCGGCCGACGTCGCCAGGTCGGGCGCGGGCCTCCAGACGGCGCGCGCGACCGGCAAGTTCGGCAGCGGCGCGAGCGGCGGCACCACCTCGACGGCGTTCGCCGTCAGGCGGAACCGGTCCCGCATGTCCGAGAGCGCCACGACGACGGCGGGGCCCGGGTCGGTGTCGAAGACGAGCCGCACCGGGTCCTCCCGCCCGCCGATGCCCAGCGGGTGGATCTCCAGCGACGGGCGCGCCGACGTCAGGGTCGGGCAGATCTCGAGCATGTGCGCGCCGAGGATCACCTCCTCGCCCGGGACCAGGTGGTAGGTGTAGTCCTCCATCAGCGAGGCTCCGCCCGGCAGACCCTGGCCCATCACCTTCGCGGCCCGGACCAGCAGCGCCGTCTTCCAGTCGCCCTCGGCGCCGAAGCCGAAGCCCCGCGCCATCAGCCGCTGGACCGCAAGGCCGGGGAGCTGGCGCAGCGCGCCCAGGTCCTCGAACGTCGTCGTGAACGCCGTGGCTCCCACGGAGCCGAGCAGCGCCAGCAGCGCCAGCTCCTGCCGCGCGCCGTACCGCAGCGACTCGTGCCGCTCGCCGCCCCGGCGCAGCTCGGGCTGCACGTCGTACAGGTCCTCGTACTCGGCGACCAGGCCGTCGACGTCGGCGCCCGGCACCTCGTCGACGGCCGCGACCAGGTCGTTCACGCCCCACGTGTTGACGCTGACGCCGAACCGCAGCTCGGCCTCGGTCTTGTCGCCCTCGGTGACGGCGACGTCGCGCATGTTGTCGCCGAACCGGGCCAGACGCAGCTCGTGCAGCGCCGCCCAGCCCGCCGCCGCGCGCACCCACGTGCCGACCTTCGCCTGGACGGCCGGGTCGCTGACGTGCCCGACGACGGTCTTGCGCGCCACGCCGAGCCGCGTCTGGATGTACCCGAACTCCCGGTCGCCGTGCGCGGCCTGGTTGAGGTTCATGAAGTCCATGTCGATGGTCGCCCACGGCAGCTCGACGTTCGCCTGCGTGTGCAGGTGCAGCAGCGGGGTACGCAGCGCGTCGAGGCCGGCGATCCACATCTTCGCCGGGGAGAAGGTGTGCATCCAGGCGATGACGCCGATGCAGCGGTCGTCCGCGTTGGCCTCGAGGGCCAGCCGGCGGATCGCGGCCTTGTCCGTGAGGACCGGCTTCCACACCACCCGCACCGGGACGGCGTCGGAGGCGTCGAGCGCCGCGGCGATGGCCTGCGACTGCTCGGCCACCTGGCGCAGCGTCTCCTCGCCGTACAGGTGCTGGCTGCCGGTGGCGAACCAGACCTCGCGCTCGGCGTAGGGCTTGCTCATCGGAACTCCTTCGTTCGTCCTGCGGTCTGTCTGTCTGTCGGGCGGTCGGTCGGGTGCTCGGGTGCTCGGGCTCAGCGCCCGTAGACGTGCTGGTACCGGTCGTAGAGCCGGTCGATGTCGCTCGGGTCGATCGGCAGCGGCTCGCCCAGCTGGCGCGAGATGTGCACCGTGCGGGCCACCTCCTCGCACATGGCCGCGGCCTTGACCGCGGCGCGCGCGTCGGCGCCGATCGTGAACGGCCCGTGGTTGCGCATGAGCACGGCCGGGCTGCGCGACTCGCGCAGGGTCTCGACGATGCCCCGCCCGATCGAGTCGTCGCCGATGAGCGCGAACGGCCCCACCGGGATCGGCCCGCCGAACTCGTCGGCCATCATCGTCAGCACGCACGGCACCTCCTCGCCGCGCGCGGCCCAGGCCGTCGCGTAGGTGGAGTGCGTGTGCACGACGCCGCCGACGTGCGGCATGTGGCGGTAGACGTACGCGTGCGCGGCCGTGTCCGACGACGGCGAGCGCGTCCCCTCGACGAGCGCCCCGTCGAGGTCGCAGACGACCATCGACTCCGGCGTCAGCTCGTCGTAGGACACCCCGCTCGGCTTGATGACGAAGAGGTCGGCGCTGCGCAGCCGCTGCGAGACGTTGCCCGCGGTCCACACCACGAGGCCCCACCGCGGCAGCTCGGCGTGCAGGTCGCACACCACCCGGCGCACGGCCGCAACCTCGTCGCGGACCTCCTGCGGGTAGGCGTCCAGGCCCGTCGTCATCGTCGTCCTCCCTCAGACCGCGTCCGTCGCGGCACGTTCGATGGCCAGCCCGGCGCAGTAGCGCTCGAGGAACGCCGCGTAGCCGGCGACGTCGTCGGGGTCGGGCGCGACGACGTCGACCGCCGCGTCCGCGAAGAGCTCGGCCGTGAGGTACTCCCCCAACGACGGGACGGCGCCCTCGTCTCCGGCGGCCGCGGCGCGCGCGGCGTAGGCGGCCAGCGCGGCCATGCCCCAGGC
>JAEWYD010000226.1 GCA_023462275.1 Actinomycetes bacterium | reverse complement strand
GCCCGGGTCCGCCTGGGCTTCGCCGCCGGCGCACCCTCCGGCTCCGACGGCTGCGCCGCCTCGGGCAGCGTGACCTCCACCGTCGGCTCCACGGGGGCCGCGGCCTTGCGGGAGCGGGTGCGCTTCGGCTTGGCCGGAGCCGCCGCCTCGGCGAGGGCGGTGAGCGCCTCCGCGATCTGGGCAGCGGGTGTGGCGTCGGCCGCCTCGGCAAGGACGTTCTCGCCGGGCGTGTTCTGTTCGGTCACAGGTGCTCCAGGCCTGAGGTCCGTCCACACGCCGGCCCTCGGGCGGTTCGGTCGTCGCGCACCTGGTGGGCGCTGCGACGGAAGTCGTCGGTGTCGCCGGCCGGGTGGGCGAGCCCCGCGCCAGCCGGAGAATCAACGGCGGCGCCAGGTGCGGTCGCGGACCACGGCCGGCTGGAACGTCTGTGGCGGAGGTGCCGGTGTGGCGGCTCCCTCAACCGCCGTCAGTATCGCACAGGCACGCAGATCGGACGCGTCGCGCCCGGCTCGTGTCGCGAGACGGTGCCGGTGGTCAGCCCAGGGCCACGTGGAACCCGTCGACCAGATCCTGGATGGTCCCGGCCGGGTCCGTGAGGGTGCCGGCCGGGCACATCAGCAGGAAGTCCTCGGACACCCCGTGCTGCACCAGGGTCCGCGCGGCGACGACAGCCTCGACCGCGGGGCTGCCCGGCGTGGGCGTCGTGTCGTACACGCGACCGATGGCCTCCAGGGCGTGGCCGTCCGCCGTCGCGAGCCGGAGGGCGAGGTCCGCACCGCGCGGGGCGACGTCGGCCGCGTGGTTGCGCAGTGCCCACTCCTGGACGGCGAGCTCCTCCTCGGTCCAGCTGCGGTCGCCGCCGTCCTCGGGCAGCGCGCCGAAGGTCGCCACCGACGCCTGCCGCGCGGAGAAGGTGCAGCCGCCGGACGTCCACGACGACGCGACGCCCGACGAGTCCCCCTCGGCGGGGACCCAGTCCCCACCCGGCGCGCCCTCGAGGGACGGCTCGCCGGCGAGGACCGTGTAGCCCTTGAGCCCGTAGACCCCGTCGGACGCCCGGGGCGCCGTCGGGGTCGCGGGAGCGGCGTCGGTCGTCGGCCACTCGAGGCGGTCCAGCGCCTCCTCGGCGTCGGCCGTCGACCTGGTGAGCTGGATGAGCGCGGGGACGATCCCCACGATCGCCAGCAACACGCTCGCCGTGAGGCTGACGAGGAGCAGGCCCGCCCGCTCGCGGAGCGACCGACGCCGGAACAGCCACCGCCGACGGGGCTCCATCGTGACGGGTCCCTCCAGCGGGGGCGGCACGGGCGTGCTCACTGCGGGGGTCGGCGGCACGAGTGCCCCGCCCCCGCCGGTCCACTGCCACGGCTCCTGCTCGCCCATCGCGCCCCCTCCCGGTCGGTGCGCGGCACGGTAGCGAACGCCCGGCCCGCGAGGGGCGCCGTCCACAGGGACGGGGAGCAGGGAACTGACAGCCCGTCATCTAACGGGACTTTCGTCCCACGATTTCCCGGGCCTTTCGACCTAGCGTCCAATCAGCCGCGCGTGCGCGCCAGCGGCCAGCCGCGTGCACCGACAGCCGTCTGCAAGGAGCCTCATGGACGCCCTCGACCTCGCCCGGTGGCAGTTCGGCATCACGACGGTCTACCACTTCATCTTCGTCCCGCTCACGATCGGCCTCTCCCCCCTCGTCGCGCTGATGCAGACGTTCTGGTACCGCACGGGTGACGAGCGCTGGCTGCGGCTGACGAAGTTCTTCGGCAAGCTGCTCCTGATCAACTTCGCCATCGGCGTCGCGACCGGCATCGTGCAGGAGTTCCAGTTCGGCATGAACTGGAGCGAGTACTCCCGGTTCGTCGGCGACGTCTTCGGCGCCCCGCTCGCGATGGAGGCGCTGGCCGCCTTCTTCGTCGAGTCCACGTTCCTCGGCCTGTGGATCTTCGGCTGGGACAAGCTGCCCAAGAAGATCCACCTCGCGACGATCTGGCTCGTCGCGATCGCCACCAACCTCTCGGCCTACTTCATCCTCGCCGCGAACTCCTGGATGCAGCACCCGGTCGGCGCCACCTACGACCCCGAGACCGGCCGGGCGCAGATGACCGACATCGTCGCCGTGCTCACCAACGTCACCCTGCTCGCCGCGTTCCCGCACACCATCTCCGCCGCGTTCCTCACGGCGGGCACCTTCGTCGCCGGCATCGCGGCGTGGTGGATGGTCCGGCTCGTCCGCAAGGGCGACGAGGAGGGCGCCCGCGTCTACCGCCCCGCCGTGATCCTCGGCGTCGTGGTGATGCTGGTCTCCGGCGTCGCGATCGGTGGCACGGGCGACTGGCAGGCCAAGCTCATGTTCGACCAGCAGCCCATGAAGATGGCCTCCGCCGAGGCCCTGTGCGAGGGCGAGACCAGCGCGTCCTTCTCCGTGCTGACGCTGGGCGACCTGTCCAACAACTGCGACAGCACGACGCCCATCATCCAGATCCCGGGCCTGACCTCGTTCCTCGCGAGCGGCAGCTTCGACTCCTACCTGCCCGGCGTCAACGAGCTGCAGGACCGCTCGCAGCAGCTCTACGGCGCCGACGTCGACTACCGCCCCAACCTCGTCGTCACCTACTGGTCCTTCCGCCTGATGATCGGCCTCGGGGTCGGCAGCGCGGCCCTCGCCCTGGCCGCCCTGTGGTTCATGCGCAAGGGCCGGCTCGTCGGGCACCGCTGGTTCGGCGTCCTCGGGCTCCTCGCGATCCCGACGCCGTTCCTCGCCTCGTCCTTCGGCTGGCTCTTCACGGAGATGGGCCGTCAGCCGTGGGTCGTCGCACCCAACCCGAACCCGAGCGGCGTCGACGGCGTCTGGATGCTCGCCGCGCGCGGTGTCTCGACCGCCGTCTCCCCCGGCATGGTGCTCACCTCGATGATCGCCTTCACGGCGCTCTACGGCGTCCTCGCCGTGCTGTGGTTCCGCCTCATGCGGCGCTACGCCGCACACGGCGTGGCGGTGGCCGAGCACGACCCCAGCCCGGAGGCGCGCGCCGCCGAGGGCGCCACGGGCGACGAGCCCCTGTCCTTCGCGTACTGAGAGGGCCCGACCATGGAGCTGTCGACCGTCTGGTTCATCCTCATCGCGGTCCTCTGGACCGGCTACCTCGTGCTCGAGGGATTCGACTTCGGCGTCGGCATGCTGCTGCCCGTGCTGGGCCGCGACGACAAGGAGCGCCGCGTCCTCATCAACACCATCGGGCCGGTGTGGGACGGCAACGAGGTGTGGCTCCTCACCGCCGGGGGCGCGACCTTCGCCGCCTTCCCCGAGTGGTACGCCACGCTCTTCTCCGGCTTCTACCTGCCGCTGCTGCTGATCCTCCTGGCGCTCATCGTGCGGGTGGTGTCGTTCGAGTGGCGCGGCAAGATCGACGACGACCGGTGGCGCCGGACCGCGGACACCGCCCTCACGGTCGGGTCCTGGGTCCCCGCCGTCCTGTGGGGCGTCGCCTTCGCGAACATCGTGCGGGGTGTCGAGCTCGACGCCGACCACCAGTACGTGGGCACGTTCTTCGACCTCCTCAACCCGTTCGCGCTGCTCGGCGGCGCGACGACGGCGCTGCTCTTCCTCACGCACGGCGCCGTCTTCCTGGCGCTCAAGACCGACGGCGACGTCCGGCGTCGGGCCGGTGCGCTCGCCGCGCGCCTCGCGGTGGTCACGCTCGTGGTCGCCGCGGTGTTCGCGGTGTGGGCGCAGCTCGCGTACTCCGTCGCCTGGACGTGGGGCGCGGTGGTCGTCGCGGCCGGCGCGCTCGCCTCGGGCGTCTGGGCGACGCGCGGGCGGCGCGAGGGCATCGCCTTCGCCGCGTCGGCCGTCACGATCCTCGCGGCCGTCGTCCTGATCTTCGGCTCGCTGTACCCCGACGTCATGCCGGCCAACGACGCGGCGAACTCGCTGACCGTCGACAACGCGTCGTCCACGGACTACACGCTGACGATCATGACGTGGGTCGCGGCGGTCCTCACGCCCCTCGTCCTGGCCTACCAGGCGTGGACGTACTGGGTCTTCCGCAAGCGGATCACCGTCGACCACATCCCGGCGCACACGGGGCTGTCCCTCTGAAGCCGCTCGACCCCCGCCTGCTGCGGCGCGCCCGCGCGGCGCGGCGCTACGTCCTCACGACGGCGGCGCTCGGGCTGGTGACCGCGGGCC
>JAEWYD010000225.1 GCA_023462275.1 Actinomycetes bacterium | reverse complement strand
GGGCGAGCCAGTCGGCGGCGGCGGCCCGCATCCGGTCGGGCCCGGTGTGCTCGATGCGCAGCACCTCGCCCCAGCCGACCATGCCGTCGCCGCGCCGGAGCCACGCCGTCCCGCCCTCGGGCGGCAGCAGGTCGAGGAGGTCCGCGGGCAGGGCGTCCGGGTCGAGGGGCACCGTCCGGGAGACCAGGGGGAGCGGGGCGGGGTCGGGCCCGGCGGTCGTGGCGGGGATCATCGCCGCCAAGCGTACGCACGGCGCCGACCGGGCGAGTGCGTGGTCGGGGTGGGCGAGTGCGCCGTCGGGGTGGGGGACGGCGTCGGGCGCCTGCGAGACTGGGGCCATGCCCCGCGCCCACCTGGACAAGCAGCCGCACGAGGTGGCGTCGATGTTCGACGCCGTCGCCCGCCGCTACGACCTGACGAACGACGTCCTGTCGCTCGGGCAGGACCGCCTGTGGCGCCGCGCGACGGTGGCGGCGGTCGGCGCCCGGCCCGGCGAGCTCGTGCTCGACCTCGCCGCGGGCACCGGCACGTCGAGCGAGCCGTTCGACGCGGCGGGTGCGCGCGTCGTCCCGTGCGACTTCTCGATCGGGATGCTGGCCGCCGGCAAGGAGCGGCGCCCGGACCTGCCGTTCGTGGCCGGCGACGCCCTGCGACTGCCCTTCGCGGACGGCGCGTTCGACGCCGTGACCATCTCGTTCGGGCTGCGCAACGTCGCCGACACGGGGGCAGCGCTCGCGGAGATGCGGCGCGTGACGCGCCCCGGGGGGCGGCTCGTGGTCTGCGAGTTCTCCCAGCCGACGTGGGGCCCGTGGCGCACCGTCTACACCGAGTACCTGATGCGGGCCCTGCCGGCCGTCGCACGCGCCGTCTCCTCGGCCCCCGACGCCTACGTCTACCTGGCCGACTCGATCCGGGCGTGGCCGGACCAGCTGGGCCTGGCCCGGGTGCTCCAGTCGGCGGGCTGGGACGGCGTCGCCTACCGCAACCTCTCGGGCGGCATCGTCGCCCTCCACCGCGCGACCAACCCGTCCTGACGCCGCGCCCCGGCCCCTCGCCGCCCCCCGCGCACGCAGAGTGGAACGTTCCGCACGCGGAACGTTCCACTCTGAGGCTTGGGCGTGCGGAACGTTCCACTTGCGGAGGGGTCGCCGACGAGTGGGTCGGAGTGGCTGCGCGGAGGGGGCGGGGGCGGCTTTGCGGAAGGGGTGCGGGCCGGCCGGGGATATGCGTGTGGTGGGCGTCACTTCCCCTGGTGAGGGACCCGCGTTTTGCACGCTTACACTGGTCCGTGCGCTCGTGAAGAGCTTCACAAGGGACCTACGGACCGGCAGGTGAGGATCGCGGTGGCTGCGGTGCGGGAGGACGACGCGGACGTCGTCGTCGTCGGCGCAGGCCCTGCCGGAGCCGCCGCCGCGTACTGGCTCGCCCAGGCCGGCGTCGACGTCCTCGTCCTGGAGAAGGCCCAGTTCCCGCGCGACAAGGTGTGCGGTGACGGCCTCACACCCCGCGCCGTCGGCGAGCTCGTCGCGATGGGCGTGCCGACGCGCCCCGAGGACGGGTGGATCCGCAACATCGGCCTGCGGGTCTACGGCGGCGGCCACCGCCTGGAGATCCCCTGGCCCGAGCTCCGGGCGTACCCGAACTACGGCCTCGCCCGCCCGCGCCGCGACTTCGACCAGGTGCTCGCCGACCACGCCGCCGCGGCCGGCGCCCGCATCCAGTACCGCACCGCCGTCACGGGCCCGGTCCTCGACGAGCGCACCGGCCGCGTCGTCGGCGTCTCGGCCCGGCCCGTGGACGACGCCGGTCGCCGCACGGGCGAGGAGGTCACCTACCGGGCGCCCGTGGTGATCGCCGCCGACGGCGTCTCCGCCCGGATGGCCCTCGCGCTCGGCATCGAGAAGGACGTGCGCCGCCCGATGGGCGTCGCCGTGCGCACCTACGTGCAGACCCCGATGCACGACGACCCGTGGATGGAGTCGCACCTCGAGCTGTGGGACGGCCCGCCCGGCCGCTCGAACCTGCTGCCCGGGTACGGGTGGATCTTCCCGCTCGGCGACGGCACCGCGAACATCGGCCTGGGCTCGGTCAGCTCCCGCGCCGAGGCGACGAAGGTCGACTACAAGGACCTGCTGCGGCGCTGGCTGCCCGGCCTGCCGGCCGAGTGGGGCGTCACGCCCGAGGCGCAGGTCGGCGCGATCCGCGGCGCCGCGCTGCCCATGGCCTTCAACCGCAAGCCGCTCTACAGCCGCGGCGTCCTGCTCGTGGGCGACGCGGGCGGCATGGTGAGCCCGTTCAACGGCGAGGGCATCGCCTACGCGATGCAGTCCGGCCGCCGGGCGGCGGAGGTCGTGGTGCAGGCGCTCGCGCGCACGACGGCGACGAACCGCGACCAGGTGCTGGCCGGCTACCCGCAGGTCATGGCGGACGAGCTCGGCGGCTACTACACGCTGGGCCGCATCTTCGTGAAGCTGATCGAGCAGCCGGCGATCATGCACATCTGCACCCGCTATGGTCTGCCCCGACCGGCCCTGATGCGGCTGGTCATGAAGCTCCTCGCCGACGTGTACGAGCCCCGCGGGGGCCAGGCGTCCGACCGCCTGATCGCCGCCCTGGCAAAGATTGCGCCGGCCGCATGACCCGACGACACTCGCGGGAGACCGCGGCGGCGTCGAACGCCCGAGCGGCGGCCCCTCGGCCGCCCCGACCCGCATGGAGGGCAAGATGACCAACCCCTACGTGCCGCTCCTGGTGCTCATGGGGATCGCGGGTGTCCTCGCGCTCGGCGGCGTCGGCGCCAGCGCGGTGCTCGGCCCGCGGCGCTACAACCGCGCCAAGCTCGAGGCCTACGAGTGCGGGATCGACCCGACGCCGCATGCCGCGGGTGGCGGCCGCTTCCCGGTGAAGTACTACCTGGTCGCGATGAGCTTCATCATCTTCGACATCGAGGTCGTCTTCATGTACCCGTGGGCGGTCAGCTTCACGGAGCTCGCCGTCTTCGGCGTCGTCGCGATGCTGTCGTTCCTCGCGCTGATCACCGTGCCGTTCGTCTACGAGTGGCGCCGGGGCGGCTTCGAATGGGACTGAGCGCGGTCGCGACGAGCAGCCACACCACTGACCGAAGGGGAGGAGGGGCGCCATGGGCATCGAGGAGGCACCGTCCGGCTTCCTGCTGACCAGCCTGGAGACGTTCACCGGCCTGGTCCGCAAGGCGTCGATGTGGCCGGTGACGTTCGGCCTGGCGTGCTGCGCCATCGAGATGATGGCGACCGGCACGTCGCGCTTCGACATCTCGCGGTTCGGCATGGAGGTGTTCCGCGCGTCGCCGCGGCAGGCCGACCTGATGATCGTCGCCGGGCGCGTGAGCCAGAAGATGGCCCCGGTGGTCCGGCAGGTCTACGACCAGATGTCGGAGCCCAAGTGGGTGCTGTCGATGGGCGTCTGCGCGTCGTCGGGCGGCATGTTCAACAACTACGCGATCGTCCAGGGCGTCGACCACATCGTGCCCGTCGACATCTACCTGCCCGGCTGCCCGCCGCGGCCGGAGATGCTGATCAACGCGATCCTCGCCCTGCACGAGCAGGTGCGCAGCGCCCCGCTCGGCGTCAACCGCGAGGAGGCCGCCCGCGCGGCCGAGGCCGCCGCCCTCGCGGCGACGCCCACCTCCCAGATGAAGGGCCTGCTCCGATGAGCGACCGCGACGACCGGGTGGACCCGGCGACCCGCACCGGCGCCTCGGAGGCCGAGTCCCGCATGAACGCCGTCGGCACGGACGCCGAGACCGTTCCCGCGGCGGACCGCCCCGAGGGCGACCGCGGCGACCGGCGCGACGACGGTCCGGCGTCGGGCGAGGAGGCCACCGCCGAGGCCCCGGCCGGGGCCAAGGATGCCGCCGCGGCGGCCAAGGGCGGGGTCGACGTCGTCGGCACGCCGTCGTCGGACACCCCGCAGACCGCGACCG
>JAEWYD010000224.1 GCA_023462275.1 Actinomycetes bacterium | reverse complement strand
CCCTGGCCGTGGCGCTCGTCGCGCCGGCCTGGCGCGCCTCCGACGCCCGCCCCCCGACCCGCCGGAGCGGACGGGCCCGGGTCGCCCGCCTCAGCATCGAGCTGCTGCTCGTCGTGGCGGCCGTGCTCGGGGCCCTGCAGCTGCGGTCGCGCTCCTTCTCCGACGCCGGTCCGGACCCGGTGCTCGTCGTCGCCCCGCTGATGGCGCTCGTCGCCGGCACGACCCTCGCGACCCGCACGGTCCCGGCCATCGCGCGCCTGGGCGAGCTGCGCGCCCGCCGCTCGCGCCGGCTCACCGGGGCGCTCGCCTCCTGGGAGCTCGCCCGACGGCCGCACGCGACGGGTGCGGCCGCACTCCTCGCGCTGGCCGCCGCCGCGGCGACCTTCGCCGTGTCGCTCGCGGCGACCTGGTCCACGTCGGCGGTCGACCAGGCCGACACGGCCGTGGGCACCGACCTGGCCGTCCTGCGCAACGACGACGACCCACTGGTCCAGGCGGCGGCGCTGACGGAGGCCGCCGCCGGCACGTCCCTGCCCGTGGCGGACCGAGAGGTGGTCCTCGGCACCCCCGCCGGCGACGTCGCACCGGGCACGCGGCTCGTCGCCGTCGACACCACGCGGGCGGACGAGCTGCTCCGCGGGCGCGTGCCCGGACGGTGGAGCGACCTCACGGCGGGGCTCGCGCCCGCGACACCGGCCGCGGCGATCGTCCTCCCGGACGGCGCTGAGCAGGTCCGCCTCTCGCTCTCGGGCACCGCGACGGGAGACCTGGCCTTCCGGGCCACACCCACCGTGGTGGTGCAGGGCCCCGGCGGGGTACGAGAACAGGTCACCCTCGCCGACGCCGCCGTGCCGCTCGACGGCCTGCCGCACGAGGTGGACCTGCCCCTGCCCGAGGCCGCCCCGGACGGCCTCGCCGTCGTCGCGGTGACCCTCGCCGTCGACGTCGAGATCCCGCCGATCACGGACCTGGCGGAGGTACCGACCCAGAGCCAGCGCGTGACGGTCGCGGCGACCGTGCTGGGTGCCGAGGCACCGGCGTCGGGCACCTGGTCCGCGACGCCCGCCACGGGCTCGGCGGATGTGCTGCGCCAGACGGAGGTCACGTGCGCCACCACCCCCGAGGGCGCGACCCTCACCGCCACGGCCAGCGCCGCGGTCCTGTACCTCTTCGGCTCGCCGGCGACGATGGTCCTGTCCGGCCTCGGCGTGCCGCCCGACGTCCCCGTGGTCGTGACCCCGCAGCTCGCCGGTCAGATCGCGGCCTCACCCGGGGACGGCCTGGAGATGGACCTTGGTGACACGACGGTCGTCGCGCGCGTCACCGCCGTCGTGCCGGCCCTGACGTCCCTGCCGCACGGCGCCTCGCTCCTCGCGGACGCCGACGCCCTCTCCCGGGCCGTGCTGGCGACCGGCGGCGACGACGAGGTCGTCGACCGGTGGTGGTTCACCGGCGTGCCCGACGCGACGGCCGCCGCGGACCGGATCACCGCGGCCGGCGCGGGGACCGCCGTGACGCGCGCCGCGATCGCGGCGGACCTGCGGGAGAACCCGTTGCGGGTGGGCCTCGGCGTCGCCCTCGCGATGCTCGTCGTGGCGGCCGCTGTCCTGGCGGTCGCCGGCACCGCCGTCCAGACCGCGACTGCGCTGGAGTCGCGGGCGCTCGACGTCGCGCGTCTGCAGGGCCTCGGCGTGGCGCGGCGCACCCTCGTGTCGTCGCTCGTCCTCGAGCACACGGCCGTGAGCGGTCTCGCGGTGGCCACCGGGGGGGTCGTGGGCCTGGCTGCGAGCCTCGCCGTGGCGCCGTCCCTCGTTGTCTCCGCGACGGGCGCCCGCCCCGTGCCCGACGCCCGCCCGGAGTGGCCGTGGCCCGTCCAGCTCGGCCTGCTCGCCGTGCTCCTCGTCGCCTGCGCCCTCGTCGTCGCACCGGTCGCCGCCCGCCTCGTCCGACGCGCCACCGCCGCCCACCTGCGGATGGACGCCCCGTGAGCCCCGGCGCCCGGAGCCACGCGGACCGACGTCCCGGCCGGCCGCGGCACGGCGTCAGCGCGGCAGCCGTGCTGGGGCGCGCACGGGCGGATGCCTGGGCGCTCCTGCTCATGACGGCGGTGCTCGCCCTCACGACGCTGCTCGCGACCGCCACACCGCGCCTGGCGGACACGACGGCCGACTCCGCCGTCCGGTACGCCGTCGCCACGGCGGGCACCGACGCCCAGGTCAGGGTCGGCCAGACGTTCACCGAGGATCCGTTCCAGCCCCGCACGCTGCACCTCGACCTGGGCGAGGAGGTGGCGCGCGAGGCGACCGACGTCGAGGGCTCGCTGGCGCCCGCCCTCGCCGACGTCCTGCAGGACCCGGTGAGCAGGGCACAGACGCCCGCGCTCCACTCGGGACGACAGGGTGACGCGGAGGTCCCGAGCCTGCGCCTGGTCCACCTGTGGCGGGGCGGGGCGCCGCAGGTCGAGTGGCTGGCCGGCGGCCCTGCGCGCGCCACCGTGACGAGCCACGACCTCGCCGTCGGCCTGGCCGGTCCGTGGCCCATCCAGGCGGCCCTCGCGGAGGACGTCGCGGCGGCCCTCGACCTCGACGTCGGTGACCACTGGCTCCTGCAGGACGAGACCAAGGCTCTGCAGGTGGACCTCGAGGTCTCCGGCGTCTTCCGGCCCGCGGACCCGGCGGACCCCGTGTGGGCCGATGCCGCGGGGATGCTGGCGCCGCGGGTCACCGGCTCGGCGCTCAACCGCACGACCCGGGTCGCCGCCCTCCTCTCCGACGCGTCGCTCCCCGTCGCCGTGCTGGCGATGCCCCCGGGGACCACCCAGCGGACCCTGACCTTCCGACCCGACGCGGATGCCTTCGACCGGGCCAGCCCCGGGGTCGTCGGCCCCGAGGTGTCCGCGCTGAAGGTGCACGCCGACGAGTCCGCGCGGTACGGGGCCCCGGCGCCCTTGCTCCTCACGCGGCTCGACGCGGTCCTCGCGCAGGCCGACGGCCGCATCACCGCCGCGCGCGCCCAGACGTCGGCGCTGCTCGCGGCGGTCCTGGCGGCGGCCGCGGCGGCCACCCTGCTCG
>JAEWYD010000223.1 GCA_023462275.1 Actinomycetes bacterium | reverse complement strand
GTCGCGGCCCGGGCGGCGGCGCTGGCGGGCGATGAGGTGGTCCTGCAGGTCGCGCAGGCGCCGCCCGTCGGCCTGCACGTGGCGCGTCCACGTGTCGTCCGGGCCGAGGTGCCAGCTCGCGGTCTCGTCGCCGGCGGAGAGCTCGAGCAGGCCGATGAGCTCCGCGGCGTGCTCCGGCCCGACGGTCACGAGCGTCTCGACGCGGCGGTCGAGGTTGCGGTGCATGAGGTCGGCGGAGCCGATCATCACCTCGGGCTCGCCGCCGTTGGCGAACGCGTACACGCGCCCGTGCTCGAGGAAGCGCCCAAGGATCGACCGGACCCGGATCGTCTCCGACAGGCCGGGGATGCCCGGCCGCAGGGCGCAGATGCCGCGCACCACGAGGTCCACGGGGACGCCCGCCTGGGACGCGCGGTAGAGCGCGTCGATGGTCGCCTCGTCCACGATCGCGTTGACCTTGATCCGGATCCACGCGGGCAGGCCGGCCAGGTGGTTCGCCGTCTCCCGCTCGATCTTCTCGATCAGGCCGGAGCGCATCGCCCGTGGGGCGACGAGGAGCCGCGTGAACCGCGCCTTGGGCGCGTAGCCCGAGAGCTGGTTGAACAGCCGGGTGAGGTCGTTGCCGACGTCGGGGTCGCAGGTCAGCAGGCCGAGGTCCTCGTAGAGGCGAGCCGTCTTCGGGTTGTAGTTGCCGGTGCCGACGTGGCAGTAGCGCCGGAGCCCGTCGTCCTCCTGGCGCACCACGAGCGAGAGCTTGCAGTGCGTCTTGAGCCCCACGATGCCGTAGACGACGTGCACCCCGGCCTGCTCGAGCTTGCGGGCCCAGGAGATGTTGGCCTGCTCGTCGAACCGCGCCTTGATCTCCACCAGGGCGAGCACCTGCTTGCCGGCCTCGGCGGCGTCGATGAGCGAGTCGACGATGGGGCTGTCGCCGGAGGTCCGGTAGAGCGTCTGCTTGATCGCCAGGACGTGCGGGTCGGCCGCGGCCTGCGCGAGGAACGCCTGCACGGACGTCGCGAACGAGTCGTACGGGTGGTGCAGCAGGATGTCGCGCCGCCGGATCGCCGCGAAGATGTCGGTCTGCAGCGCGCTCTCGACCTCGGCGAGGTGGCGGTGGGTGCCGCCGACGAACCGCGGGTAGGACAGGTCGGGCCGGTCGAGGTCCGCGATGAGCGTCAGGCCCGTGAGGTCGAGCGGCGACGGCAGCTCGTAGACCTCCGACGGCTCCACGCCCAGCTCGCGCACCAGGAGGTCCCGCACGCGCGGTGCGATGTCCTTGGCGACCTCGAGGCGCACCGCCGGGCCGAAGCGCCGGCGCAGCAGCTCCTTCTCCATCGCCTGGAGGATGTTCTCGGCGTCGTCCTCCTCGACCTCCACGTCCTCGTTGCGCGTGACGCGGAAGGTGTGGTGCTCCTGGACCTCCATGCCCGGGAACAGGGTGTCGAGGTGGACGGCGATGACGTCCTCGATGGGCACGAACGACGTCGGGCCCTTGCCCGGGTCCGCGGTCTGGGTGCTCGGCGCGCTCGGGCGGCCACGGGCGTCGACGGCGATGAACCGGGGCAGCAGCGGCGGCACCTTCACGCGCGCGAAGTGCTCCTTGCCCGTCGTCGGGTTCACGACGACGACGGCGAGGTTCAGGCTGAGGCCGGAGATGTAGGGGAACGGGTGGGCGGGGTCGACCGCCAGGGGCGTCAGCACGGGGTAGATCTGGCGCCGGAAGAACTTGCGCAGCCGCTCCTGCTCCTCCGAGCCGAGCTCGTCCCAGTGCACGAGCGCGATGCCCTCCGCGTCGAGGGCGGGCTGGACCTGCTCCATGAAGACGGCCGCGTGCCGGTCCATCAGGTGGTGGGCGTGGACGCTGATGGCGTCGAGCACCTGGCGTGGGGACAGGCCTGACGCCGCCGTGACCGCCATGCCGGTGGCGATGCGCCGACGCAGGCCGGCGACGCGCACCATGAAGAACTCGTCGAGGTTCGAGGCGAAGATCGACAGGAAGCGCACGCGCTCGAGCAGCGGGAGCGTCGCGTCGTCCGCGAGCTCCAGCACGCGCTCGTTGAAGGCGAGCCAGGAGAGCTCCCGGTCGGCGAACCGGTCCGGCGGCAGGTCGGGGGCGACCGGGACGCCGGCCGCGACGGCGTCGTCCGGCTCCAGGTCGTCGACGCCCTCACCGGTGAGGTCCTCGGTGGGCGCCTCGGTGAGGCTCTCGGCGTCGTCGGTCCGCTGGCTCTCGTCGGTTCCCGGCTGCGCGCTCATGACGGGAATCGTCGCACCGATACCCCCGGTGCGCGCCAGCCCTGGCCCGCCGACCCGTACTGGACGTCCGCCCGCGCGCGGGCGAACCCCGCCGAGGTGTACGTGCGGACGGCCGCCGTGTTGTCGCCGTCGGTGTAGAGGACCACCCGGCGCAACCCCCGGGCGGCCAGGTGGTGCAGCGTCATGGCGGTGAGCAGGCGGCCGAGCCCCATGCCCTGGGCGGTCGGGTCGACGCCGAGCACGTAGAGCTCGCCCTCGTCCGCGCCGGGCTCGACCTTCAGCCAGACGAACGCGAGCAGGTGGCCGTCGCGCTCGGCCAGCAGCAGGTCGTCGGCCCGGAACCACGGCTCGGCCTGGCGCGCGGCCAGGTCGCTCGCCGTCAGGCGGCCCTGCTCGGGGTGGTGTGCGAACGCCCGGCCGTTGACCGCCAGCCAGGCGTCCTCGTCCGAGCCCGGCACGAACTCCCGCACGACGACGCCCCGTGGCGCGTCCGGCACCGGCGGCAGGTCGTCGGCGTCGAGGTCGCGCGCGAGGAGGAGCAGCTCCCGCTGCACCGTGAGCCCGGCGCGCGTCGCCAGGGCGCGCGCCGCGGGCAGGTCGCCGTGCGCCCACA
>JAEWYD010000222.1 GCA_023462275.1 Actinomycetes bacterium | reverse complement strand
GGCGAGAGGGGCCCGACGCCGCGGCGTCGGGCCCCTCTCATCGTGCGGCGGCCGCTGTCAGGCGGAGATCGGCAGTGCTTCCTCGACGCGCTCGCGGCTCATGTCGAGCTCGACGAGAACCGCGCTGCCGTCGTCCTCGATGATCATGACCGCGCGGGCACCGCAGTCGCAGCAGTGCTCGGGCCAGGTGTCCTCGAACCAGAGGCAGACGTGAGTGCTCATGTCGGCGACGCTAACCCCGGCCTCTGACACGACCGTGCACCGGCCCTCGGCGTGGCGCGTGTCGATCACGGAACGGGCGGCGTCACCAGCCGATGCCGGTGAAGCCGTCGGCCAGGTGCGTCAGTGTCGTGCCATCCAGGCGGTACAGCGCGGCGGGCTCAGCCGAGCCGCGCTCGCCGACGAGGATCAGCGTGGTCGCCCCCTCGGCGTCCTGGCCGCCACCCGGGCTTGCGGCCACCGCCCACGCGACGCCGGGCACCGCGACGCGTCCCGTCACCGTTCCCGTCGACAGGTCGAGGGTCGCGACTAGCGACGTCGGCAGGTTCACCGCCGTGCCATCGCCGAACGCCCACGCGGCCATTGCGTCCCACTGGTCCGCCGTTCCCTCCTCCGCAGGGGCGAGCAGCGCGCCGTCGGTCGTGAACGCCATGGCGCCGTCCCAGTCCCGCGCCAGCCCAGCGGCGTCGTCCCGGTCCAGGCGGCGACCGTCCTCCAGGGTCGAGGTGAGCCTCGGCTCGATCTCCCAGAGGCTGACGCGCGGCAGCTCGTCAGCCCAGCCCTGACCGACGACGATCGCTGACGAGTCCGGCGTCCAGGTCGGGTTGACGAGAACCCGCTCCGCGCGGGGCCCCTGGTCCGGCGCGACGGTGATCACCGCGCCCGTGGCAAGGTCCATGATCTCGAGGCTCGCCACGCCGGAGGAGTCGACGGCCACGTAGGCCAGCGAGGTGCCGTCCGGGCTCACCGCCGGGTCCTGGCCGGGGGACGCGACCGTGGTGACTGCGCCGTTGGCCAGCGTCACGCGCTGCACCTCGGGCGCCTGCGAGTCGGCCGGGTCGCCGAGCGCGGTCACGTACGCGTACGTCCGGTCCGGGCTGAGTGCGACCCGTCCGCTCCACTCGGGGTCACTGGCGATGGTGCGCACGGCCGCCCCGGTGACCGGGTCGAGCTCGGCCAGCTCCCCTGCAGCCGTGAGCGCCACGGGCGACGGCACGGCGGGGGGCGTCGGCGTCGGCGTTGCCGTTGGGCGGGGGACCGGGGCGGAGGTGCGCGTGGCGCTCGGCGTCGGCTCCGGGCCCTGCACCGGACGGGCGCCGTTGTGCGGGAGCGTCAGGGCGGCGGCCGCGCCGCCCACCAGGACGGCGGCCAGGGCCCCGGTCGCAACCCCTCGCACGGCACGTCCCCGGCGGATACGCGACAGGACGCGGTCCGTCGGCACCGGGTCCGGCCCGATGCGGGGAGCGTTGCTGAGGCCCTGGAGCGCGTCGCGCAGGTTGTGGTCCATCTTCAGCGCCTCCCTCGCGGTGCGGTAGTCACGGATAGCGGGTCCCCGTCGTCGGACGGCGGCAGCGGTCCGAGCCGTTGCTCGAGCTTCCCGATGGCGGTGTGCAGGTACCGCTTGACGGTGCCGAGAGCCAGCCCCATCTCGTCGGCGACCTCGCCGACGGTGAGGTCGCCGAAGTAGCGGAGCACCACGGCGGCGCGCTCCTGCGTCGAGAGCGTTGCGAGCGCGGCGTGCAGGTCCAGGTACGCAGGCGTGTCCGGGCCGGACCACTCGTCCTGTGTCGCGACGAGGTGCTGGATGCCGGCGAAGCGCCGACGCCGGCGGTGGCCGTCGATGTACAGGCTGACGATGGCGCGGCGCACGTAGGCCTCGGCGAGCTCCGCCTGTGGATGAGCCCGCAGGCGGACGAAGACCTTCACCAGGGCGTCCTGGACGAGGTCCTGCGCCGTCGGCACGTCCCCCGTCAGGAGGAACGCGTACCGGACGAGGCCGTCACCGCGGCGGCGGACGAGCTCGGCGATGAGCGTGTCGCGCGATGCGCCGGTCATCGTCGCTCCTGTCTGCGAGGCGGGCCCTTCCGGCTCGCGTTCACCCCCTCAACGGACAGGACCGGTGTTTCGTTGTAGCCCGCCCGGGTCACGGCGCAAGGGCCGCGGTCCATGGGGTCGTTCCAGCGGGCGCCCCCTCCAGGCCGTCGGCCGCGGGTGGCCCCAGTGCCAGCAAAGCTGCCACCACCACCGCGACCACCGCGACTGCCACCGCCACCAGCAGTGCCGTCCCGCCGTGCTGGTTGCCGGGTCCGTTCATCGCCGCTCCCTCGGGGACGTGCTCGTCAGAGGTGAGGAGCCACGGGCGCGGCGTGTGATGCCAGTCCCGGCGTTCGCGCCACGATGGAGGCGTGACAGACGACGCGATCGAGCTGACGACGTCGGAGCTGCGTGCGGTGGCGGCGTTCGCGGCCGGGTGTGCCGCGCCTGCGCTGGAGGTGGTCGCCGCCGCCGCGCCCGACGACACGCGGCCGCGCGACGCCGTCGTCGCTGCCCAGGCGTTCGCCGACGGCGCGCCCCGGACGAAGGCGCTCCGTGATGCCGCCTGGGCCGCCC
>JAEWYD010000221.1 GCA_023462275.1 Actinomycetes bacterium | reverse complement strand
GCGCACCGGCAGGCGATCCCCTGCGGCCCGGGGCCGACGCCTGGCGGTGGAGCGGGCGCGCCTGACCTGGGCCTGACCTGCGCCGGGCCCGCGCGTGGCGTCGCGGCCGGCACCGCTCCCGCAATCCGCTCGCGGCGGCACCGCGTGGCGGGTGACGATGCACGGATGTACCTCCCGGCGCACTTCACCGCGGACGAGGCGACGACCCGCGAGCTGCTGACCGCGTGCCCCGCGGGCGACCTGGTCACCGCCACCCCCGAGGGGCCGGTCGCGACGTTCCTGC
Organism: Actinomycetes bacterium; assembly: GCA_023462275.1. Lineage (GTDB taxonomy): Bacteria > Actinomycetota > Actinomycetes > Actinomycetales > Cellulomonadaceae > Actinotalea. The sequence continues at coordinate 4,419 of JAEWYD010000221.1, read as the reverse complement.
CCGTCGTCTTCCACCCCGAGGTCGGCGAGCACGGCGCGTTCCGCGCGCACCTCGCCCGGCAGAACGACCAGTGGCGCCGGGAGGTGCTCGGCGAGGCCCTGCTCCTGCTGCGCGGCCCGGACGGCTACGTCACCCCGACGTGGTACCCGAGCAAGGCCGAGCACGGCCGCGTCGTACCCACCTGGAACTACGTCGTCGCGCACGTGCACGGCCGGCTCACGGTGCACGACAACCCCGACTGGCTCGCCGCGCACGCCCGGGCCCTGACGGCACGCCACGAGGCGTCCCGCGAGCGGCCGTGGTCCGTCGACGACGCGCCCGAGCGGTTCGTCACCGGCCAGCTCCGGGCGGTGGTCGGGGTGGAGCTGCTGGTCACGCGCGTCGAGGCGAAGACCAAGCTCAGCCAGAACAGGCCCGGACCCGACCGCGCCGGCGTCGCGGCGGGCCTGGCGGCCGACGGCGCGACCGCGCTCGCCGACGCCGTGCGGGACGCACCGACGACGCGCGGCTGACGGCCGCGGGCATGCGCAGTGGCGGGCGCGTGGCCGGGCGGCTGGCCGAATGGGTGGTCGCGCGTCCACCCCCCGGGAAACTCGCGTGCTCATGTCGGACCTCGCGTCTAGGTTGCGGGCCGTGGCCACAGCCCCGACGACGTCCCTCCCCCTCGCCTTCCGCAGCTGGGTGGACACGGCCGTGCGCCCACGTCTGCTCCTCGTGCGGCTCCTGCCCGACGCCGGGTGGGCGCTCGTGACCCTGGCGGCCGTGGTGAACCTTGCCCTCGGCGTCCTGCCCGTGGCGTTCGTCGTCGCCACCTCCGTGGTCGTGGGCGCCGTGCCCGACGCCGTCGAGGGCGGGGTCGGCTCGCCGGCGTGGGACCACCTGGTGCGGGTCTTCCTGCTCGCCACGGCGGCGTTCGTCGGCCAGCAGGCGCTCGCCCCCGTGCAGGCGACGCTCAACGTCCACATCAAGCGTCGGGTCGACGGCCGCAACCTCGACGCGATCCTCCGGCTGAGCCTGGGCACGGTGAGCATCGCGCCGATGGAGGACGCCGACACCCTCGACGCGCTCGAGAACGCCACCAACCCCTACCGCCGCGACCTCAGCACGCCCGGCGAGGCGGTGGGTGGCAGCCTCGCGCTGGTCGCGCGCTACCTGCGGCTCGTCGCGTTCGCGGTGCTCGTCGGGGCGCTGTTCGCGTGGTGGGCGGGCGCGGCGGTGGCGGTCGCGACGATGGTCTTCCGCTACGGCCAGCGGGGTGGGCTGCGCAAGTACTCCCAGGTGTGGCGGGACAACGTGCCGATCCGCCGGCGAGCCGAGTACCTGGCGGCGACCGCGATGGGCGCCGGCGCGGCGAAGGAGGCGCGCGTCTTCGGCCTCGCGGGCTGGCTGACGGACCGGTACGCCGAGGCGCACGCGCGCATGTACGGTCCCGTGGCGCGCCGGCGCCGCGACGTGTACCTGCGCCCGTACCTCGCCTACACGGCGCTCGGGCTCGGGCTCGCCGGCGTCGTCCTCGTGGCGGCCGCCCGCGCCGGCGCGGCGGGCGAGCTCGATCTCACCTCGCTGGCCCTGGTCCTCCAGGCCACGACCGCCGCGCTGCTGCTCGGCAGCTACTACATCGAGTCCGACATGCCCACGCAGTACGGCATGCTCGCCGTCGCCGGGCGCGAGCGGCTCGCACGCTGCGTGACCGCCGTCGCCGCGACGTCGTCGACCACCGCGGCGGACCGCGCGCCCGCCGTGACCACCGACGTCGCCGGGCTGCCGAGCCGGGCGCTGCGCCTGGAGGGCGTGCGGTTCGGGTACCCCGGGTCGGAGCGCCTGGTGCTCGACGGCCTGGACCTGGAGCTCCCCGCGGGCCGCAGCACCGCCGTCGTGGGCGTGAACGGTGCGGGCAAGACCACCCTGGTGAAGCTCCTGACCCGCCTCTACGAGCCGACCGGCGGGCGCATCACCGCGGACGGCGTGGACGTCGCCGGCCTCGACCCGGCCGCGTGGCGGCGCCAGGTGAGCGTGATCTTCCAGGACTTCGTGCGGTACGAGCTCTCGGCTGCGGACAACATCGCCTTCGGCGCCCTGCACGTGCCGCGGGACGACGCCGCGGTCCGGGAGGCCGCCCGGCGGGCCGACATCCTCGACGCCCTCGAGCGGCTCCCCGACGGCCTGGACACGGTCCTGCACCGCGCGTACCCGGGCGGCGCCGACCTGTCCGGGGGTCAGTGGCAGCGCATCGCGATCGCCCGCTCGCTCTACGCGCTCCGGGCGGGCGCGCGCGTGCTCGTGCTCGACGAGCCGACGTCGGCGCTCGACGTGCGCGCCGAGGTGGCGTTCTTCGACCGCTTCGTCGAGCTGACCCGGGGCGTCACCTCGCTCCTGATCTCCCACCGCTTCTCCTCGGTGCGCCGGGCCGACTCGATCGTCGTGATCGACGCCGGGCGGGTGGTCGAGCAGGGCACGCACGACGAGCTCCTGGCGGCCGACGGGCACTACGCCCGGCTCTTCCACCTGCAGGCGGAGCGGTTCGCCGCCGGCCTCGACGCCGAGGGGCTGGACAGGGACGGGCTGGACGGGGACGGGGTGGACGAGTGAACGTCGCACGCGGGATCGGCGCCTACGTCGTCGCCTGCTGGCGCCAGGACCGGCGTCGTGCCGTCGTCTCCGCGGTGCTCATGGTCGCGCAGGCCGTGGCGATGCCGCTGGCCGCCCCGGCGATGGCGGCGCTGACCGACGCCGTCGTGGCGGGCGAGTCCGGCCAGGCGTCCTGGGCGGCCGTCGGCGTCGCGGTCGCCGTGATCGCCTCGCTCACCGCCGGCCACTTCGCCCACATCTTCTACTTCGAGCTCTCCGAGGCGCTCCAGCTGGAGCTCGAGCGCGAGCTCATCGCGCTGTCGAACGACTCGCCGGGGCTCGAGCACCACGAGCGGCCGGACTACGCCGATCGGCTCCAGGTGCTGCGCACCGAGGTCGGCCAGCTCGGATTCCGCGCTCTGGAGGCCGTCCTCAACGGGCTCGGCCTCACGCTCGCGATCGGGATCACCGCGGTGCTGCTCGCCGAGCTCGACCCCTGGCTGCTCCTCCTACCGCTGGCCGCGCTGCCGCCGCTGCTCCTGGGCCGGCGGGCGGAGCAGCTCGTCGCGCGCTCCCGCGAGGAGGCCGCCCGGCCCGTGCGGCACGCCTGGCACCTGTACCGCCTCGGCACCGACCCCGGCCCCGCCAAGGAGGTGCGGGTGGGCAACCTCGCCGGCGAGGTGCGGCGCCGGCACGGCAGCGCCTGGGAGGCCGCGTCGCGGATCCTCGTGCGGGCCGAGGTCCGCGCGCTCTGGCTCCGCCTCGCCGGCCAGCTGGTGTTCGCGCTCGGCTACGTCGGCGCGACCCTGCTCGTCGTGCGGCACGCCGTGGACGGCCGCGCGAGCGCCGGCGACGTCGTGCTCGTGCTGACGCTGGCCACCCAGGTCAACGGCCAGGTGGTCGCCGCCGTGAGCATCCTGCAGACCCTGCAGCGCACCGCCCAGGCGATGGTGGGCCTCGACTGGGTGCGGCGGCTCGTCACCGCGCCGCCCGCCCACGGCGTCGAGCCCGACGCAGACGCGCCGGACCGCCTGCGCGACGGGATCCGGCTCGACAGCGTCACGTTCACCTACCCGGGCACGGACAGGCCGGTGCTCGCCGACGTCGACCTGCGGCTCCCCGCGGGCGCGACGGTCGCGATCGTCGGGGAGAACGGTGCCGGGAAGACGACGCTCGTCAAGCTGCTGGCCCGGTTCTACGAGACGACGGCCGGCACCATCACGGTCGACGGCCTGGACCTGCGGCGCATCGACCTGCGCCAGTGGCGTTCGCGCATCGCCGCAGGGTTCCAGGACTTCGCGCGCTTCGAGCTCGTGGCCCGCCAGACGGTCGGGGTGGGCGACCTCCCGGACGTCGACTCGGACGCCGCCGTGCTGGCCGCGCTCGACCGGGCCGACGCGGGCGCCGTCCTCGCGCGGCTCGAGAATGGCCTCGACACCCCGCTCGGGCTGTCGACCGACGGCACGGAGCTGTCCGGCGGCCAGTGGCAGAAGCTCGCGCTGGGCCGGGCGATGATGCGGTCCGAACCGCTGCTCCTGCTGCTCGACGAGCCGACCTCCGCCCTCGACGCCCAGGCCGAGCACCAGCTCTTCGAGCGGTACGCCCGCAGCGCGCGCGACGTGGCTGCCCGCACCGGGGCCATCACGCTCCTGGTCTCGCACCGGTTCTCCACGGTGCGTATGGCCGACCTGATCCTCGTCGTCGAGGGTGGCCGCATCAGCGAGTCGGGCACGCACGAGGAGCTCATGGCGCGCAGGGGCCTCTACGCCGAGCTCTACGCGATGCAGGCCGCGGCCTACGCCTGACCCCCGCACCCCCCACCCCCACCCCTCACCCCCCGGGGCCCACAAC
>JAEWYD010000220.1 GCA_023462275.1 Actinomycetes bacterium | reverse complement strand
GGCCAGCCCCGTGGGCGCCGCCGGCAGCGGCGCGTCGGGGTCCGTCGACCGCGACATGGCGACCGCGACGACGACGCCCGCCACGACGACGACGAGCAGCGCGAGGCGCCCGCGCCGCGCGCGCCGCACGGTGCCGTCCCCTCCGGTGGCGTCCGGCCTGACGCCCGGTGTGGCGTCGGGACCGGTCCCGTCGACGCTCGAGCCGTCGTCGAGCGCGACGTCGACGAAGTCCTGGTCGCCGTCCCTGCTCCGCCCCCGTCGCACCCTCGCACGCTACGTGACGCCGCGGCACGGGGGGCATCACCCGTAGGCGACGACCTCGTCGCGCGTGTGCAGCAGCAGCAGGTGGCGACCCGCGACCTCGACGTACATGACGTCCTCCGGCGTCGGCACCCACCACCGCTCCGCGCCGGTGCGCAGCTCGCGCGCCGCGAGGCCCAGCGCCCCGTCCCGCCAGCGGAGCAGGATCACCACGCGCCCGTCCGTCACCGGCCACGTGCGGGGACGCCCGACCGGCGCGCCCGTCTCCCACAGCCGCGCGCCCGTCGCCAGGTCCACCGCCACGACGCGCAGGGGGCCGGCGGCGATCGCGACGCCCGCCACCTGCAGGTACGGGTGCAGCCCCTGCATCGTCCGCGCCGACCACACGCGCTCCCCCGTCCGCGCGTCCAGGCCAAGGACGTCCAGGCTCACGGCGCGCTGCACGGGGACGACGTCGGGCTCGGAGCCGTCGGACACGTCGGCGAGCCACGGCTCGCCGTCGAACGTGAACCGCACGGTCCCGTCCGCGTCGCGCACGGCCATCGCCGACCGCTGCCCCGCCACCGACCCGCCCCAGGTGAGCCACGCGCCGTCCGGCAGCTGCCGCTGCTGCGCGACCCGGCCAATGGCGGGCGGGTCGTCCGCGGGCACCTCGCGGCCCGAGCCGGCATCGAGCGCGAGCATCGTGGAGCGGCCGAACCACAGGGTCGCCCGCTCCGCGATCGCGAGCCACCACCCCTCGTCCAGGAGCGCGTCGGCGCGGCCCGGGTCGGACCGGTACGTCCAGGCCACGCGGTCGGCGCTCGGGTCCCAGCGCACCACCTGCACCGTCGACCGGTCGCCGACGCGGGACACGACGACGTCGTCGTCCACGACGTCGATCGTCATCGGCGCGGTGGCCAGGGCGAGCGTCGCGCGGTCCGCGCCCGTCGCGACGTCGAGGGCGACGACGGCGGCCGGTCCGTGCGCCGCCGGGTCGTCGGCGTCGCGGACGTGCCCGCAGACGACGAGCGACGGCTCGGACGCTCCGCCCACCGGCAGGCAGGTCTCGCGGGGGTCCGACGCCCGCACCCAGAGCGTGGCGCCGGTCGCCGGGTCGACGCCGCGCAGACCGGCGTCCCCGTCCCGGAGCACGAGCGCGGTGGGGCTGTCGGCGAGGAGCTCGCGGCCCGGGGTGCGCCACAGCTCGTGCGGCGCGCCGTCGAGCGGGGCGAGGATGCCCGGCACGTCGGCGAGCGCGCTCAGCCGCGTGTCCTCGCGGCGCAGCTCCGCGACGTTGGTGGCCACGACGACGGCCGCGAGCACGCCGAGCACGGAGGCGCCGGCGACGACGGCAACGCGGCGATGGTGCGATCGGCCGCGCGCGCGCCCCGTCGCGTCGGGTTCGCGCACGTCGAGCATCTCGACATCGACGACCCGGTTATCCGGCGCCCGCCGCTTCATAATCGACGGTAACCGCCGCGTCAAGAGCCGCCCGACACGGATCCGGCGCCCACGGCGAGCCGGCGGGAGCCGGCCCGGGCCTCACTCGCTGCGGAGCGCCACGACCTCGCCCGCCGACGTCGACACGAGCACCACCCCGTCCCGCGGCGCGACCTCGATGACCGACGTCCCGTCGGGCGCCGCGACGCGCCAGCGCTCCGAGCCGTCGGCCAACGCCACCGCGACCAGGGCGATCTCGCCGTGGTCCGCGGACACGGGAAGGACGACGACGTCCCCGTCGGTCACCGGCGAGGCGACGGTCACGACGGCCGAGAGCGGCAGCCGCCACGCCTCCTTGCCGGTGTCCAGGTCGCGGAGCGCGGCCATCCCACCGACGACGAGCAGCCGGCCATCCACCTGCATCAGCGGCGTGTCCACGAAGCCGCTCCCGTCGTCCGCGGCCTCGTCGCGCCAGCGCTCCTCGCCCGTCCGCGCGTCCACCCCAGCCAGGTTTCCCGGGCCGCTCTGCGAGGTCAGCAGCTGCAGGCAGACGACGTCGAGGCGGCCGTCGTTGGCGACAGGGGTCACCGGCACGCCCGTCACGATCTCCGTCTCGCGGCCCTCGGCGTCGACGAGCCGCGTCCGCGCGCCGCCGTCGGCGTCCGGGTCGAGGACCACCTCGACCGCCCGGCCGCCGGACAGCTCCCACCGGGCCACGACGACGCCCGCCCCGAGCGGGTCCTCGACCTCCTCGCCGGAGTCCATCGCCAGGCCGATCGTCCGGCTGCCGATGGAGAGGACGAACACGGTCGGCAGCGGCTGGAGCGACAGTCCCTCGAAGCCGTCGAGGTCGGTCGGCCCCGCCTCCTCGTGGCGCCAGACGCTCGCGCCCGAGCGGAGGTCGAGCCGTTCCACGACGAGGACGCCGTCGGCCGAGCCGAGCAGGAGCACGTCCGAGGCCGTCGGCTGGCCGATCAGCGCCGCGTCCGGCCGCGAGACGGTGGCCAGCACCGCGCCGGTCCGCGGATCGATGGACCGCAGCTCGAGCGAGCCGAAGCCCGCGTCGGAAGCGTTCCCCTCGGATCGGCACAGGACGAGCGGTTCGCCGCGGGGCGGCTCCGCCAGGTACCAGCCCTGCCGCGTGCTGGCGGAGCAGAACTCGCCGAGCGCCGTCGGCAGGGACCACTGCAGCACGCCGGAAACCGGGTCCACGGCCTCGAGGGCGTCGGACGACTGCAGCAGGACGGTGCCAGGCACGGTCCCGACGACGGTCCGGTCCGCGGCGCGCCAGACCTCCTGCAGCGGCCGGCCCAGCGCGGGCACCGCCCACGCAC
>JAEWYD010000219.1 GCA_023462275.1 Actinomycetes bacterium | reverse complement strand
TGCCGCGACCTCCGCCTCGAGGGCCGCCGCCCGCGCCTCGGCCGCCTCGGCGGCGGCCTGCGCGGCAGCGGCACGGGCTTGCGCGGCCTCCGCTCGTGCGCGGGCGAGAGCGACGTCGTCGGAGGCGGGACCCTCGGTCATGGTGCGAGCGTAGCCACCGGTCCCCGCGGGTGGCAGCGCTGCGGGAGCGACCGTCCGAGGTCGGTAGCCTGGGCGGGTGCACACCGAGGACGAGGCCCCCACCACTTCCACCACCACGGCCGGCGACGCGCCGGCGCCGCCCGAGCCGTCGCACCGCTACACCGCGGCGCTCGCGCAGCGCATCGAGCTCGCGTGGCAGGACCGGTGGGAGGAGCAGGGGACGTTCCACACGCCGAACCCGACGGGCCGGCTCACCGACGGCGAGGGCCGGCACGCCGACCCCGCCTCGCCCTCGTTCTTCGTGATGGACATGTTCCCGTACCCGTCGGGCGCGGGCCTGCACGTGGGGCACCCGCTCGGCTACATCGCGACCGACGTCGTCGGGCGGTACCGCCGCATGCGCGGCGAGAACGTGCTGCACGCCCTGGGCTACGACGCCTTCGGCCTGCCGGCCGAGCAGTACGCCGTCCAGACGGGTCAGCACCCCCGGAAGACGACGGAGGAGAACATCGCCACGATGCGGCGCCAGCTGCGCCGCCTCGGTCTGGCGCACGACCCGCGCCGCACCTTCGCCACCACGGACGGCGACTACGTCCGCTGGACGCAGTGGATCTTCCTGCAGATCTTCAACGCCTGGTACGACGCGGAGGCCGTGCGCCCCGACGGGGGCACGGGCCGCGCCCGGCCGGTGGCCGAGCTGGTGGCTGAGTACGAGGCCGGCACGCGCGAGCTGCCGGCGGACTGGGCGGGCCGCGCGTGGGCGGACCTGACCGACGTCGAGCGGCGCCGCGTCGTGGACGAGCAGCGCCTCGCGTACGTCTCGGAGACGCCGGTGAACTGGTGTCCCGGCCTGGGCACCGTCCTGGCGAACGAGGAGGTCACGGTCGACGGCCGCTCCGAGCGCGGCAACTTCCCCGTCTTCAAGCGCAACCTGCGCCAGTGGAACATGCGCATCACCGCCTACGCCGACCGGCTGGCAGACGACCTCGACGTCATCGACTGGCCCGAGAAGGTCCGGACGATGCAGCGCAACTGGATCGGCCGCTCGGAGGGGGCCGAGGTCACGTTCGAGGTCGTCGGCGGCGACGAGGTCACGGTCTTCACCACCCGGCCGGACACGCTGTTCGGCGCCACCTTCATGGTGGTGGCCCCGGAGCACCCGCTGCTCGACGAGGTCCCCGCGCAGTGGCCGGACGGCACCCACGGCACCTGGACGCAGGGTCACGACACCCCGGTGCGTGCGGTCGCCGCCTACCGCGCCCAGGCGGCCGCGAAGACGGCCGTCGAGCGTCAGGCCGACGCCGGCCGCAAGACCGGTGTCTTCACCGGCCACCTCGCGATCAACCCGGTCAACGGCGAGTACATCCCGGTCTTCACCGCCGACTACGTGCTCATGGGCTACGGCACCGGCGCGATCATGGCCGTCCCCGCGCACGACCAGCGCGACTGGGACTTCGCGCGCGACTTCGAGCTGCCCGTCGTGCGCGTGGTCGACGGTCCCGGCGACGTCAGCGAGGCCGCCTACGTGGGCGACGGCGTGGCGATGGCCTCGAGCCACGGCGACCTGTCGCTCGACGGCCTCGACGTGGCCGCCGCGAAGCGCACGACGATCGACTGGCTCGAGCGCAACGGCCTGGGCCGGGGCACGGTGACCTACCGCCTGCGCGACTGGCTGTTCAGCCGTCAGCGCTACTGGGGCGAGCCGTTCCCCGTCGTCTACGACGAGCACGACATGCCGATCGCGCTGCCGGCGGACCTGCTGCCGGTCGAGCTGCCCGAGGTGCCGGACTACGCGCCGCGGACCTTCGACGCCGACGACGTCACCTCGATGCCCGAGCCGCCCCTGGGCCGCAACACGGACTGGGTCAACGTGACGCTCGACCTCGGCGACGGTCCGCGCACGTACCGGCGCGACACGAACACCATGCCGAACTGGGCCGGCTCGTGCTGGTACTACCTGAACTACCTGGAGCCGGGGCGGCGCGACGTCGTCGTGGACCCCGAGCTCGAGCGCTACTGGCTGGGGCCGCAGCACAACGACTCCGTGGGCGCCTCGGGCGGCGTGGACCTGTACGTGGGCGGCGTCGAGCACGCCGTCCTGCACCTGCTGTACGCCCGCTTCTGGCACAAGGCCCTCTACGACCTGGGCCACGTCAGCAGCGTCGAGCCCTTCCACACCCTCTTCAACCAGGGCTACATCCAGGCGTTCGCCTACCGCGACGACCGCGGGCAGCCCGTCCCGGCGGCTGAGGTGGTCGAGGACGCGTCGTCGGCCACCGGGTTCAGCTGGGCGGGGGAGCCGGTCACCCAGGAGTACGGGAAGATCGGCAAGTCCCTGAAGAACGTCGTCACCCCGGACGAGATGTACGACGCCTACGGCGCCGACACCTTCCGGGTCTACGAGATGTCGATGGGCCCGCTGGACCTGTCCCGGCCCTGGGAGACGCGCGCCGTCGTCGGGTCGCAGCGCTTCCTGCAGCGGCTCTGGCGCAACGTGGTCGACGAGACGACGGGCGAGGTGACCGTCGTCGACGCCGAGCCCGAGCTCGAGACCACCCGGCTGCTGCACCGCACCATCGCCGAGGTGCGCACCGAGATGGACGCGATGCGTTTCAACACGGCCATCGCCCGGCTCATCGTGCTCAACAACCACCTGACCGGCCTGACGACGGTGCCGCGCGCGGTCGCGGAACCCCTGGTGCTCATGGTGGCCCCGTTCGCACCGCACCTGGCGGAGGAGCTGTGGTCGCGCCTGGGGCACGGCGCGAGCCTCATCCGGGAGCCCTTCCCGGTGGCCGACCCGGCCCACCTGGTGGTCGACTCGGTGACCTGCGTGTTCCAGGTGCAGGGCAAGGTGCGCGACAAGGTCGAGGTGTCGCCCGACGTGAGCGAGGACGAGCTGCGCGAGCTCGCGCTGACGTCCGAGCGCGTCCGCAAGGCGCTCGCCGGTCGGGACGTGCGGACCGTCATCGTCCGGGCTCCTCGCCTGGTCAACGTGGTGCCAGCCTGACATGCCCCGCGTCGCGGTCGTCACCGACTCCACGGCGTCCCTGCCGCCCGGGTTGGTGGAGGCCTCCGGCGTCGTGGTCGTGCCGCTGCAGGTGGTGGTCGACGGCGTCGCGCACCGCGAGGGCGTCGACATCAGCGCGGCCCAGATCGCCGAGGCGTTGCGGGCCGGTGCGGTCGTCCGGACCTCGCACCCCGGCCCGGAGGCGTTCGCGCGCGCGTACGCCCGGGTGGCCGCCCGCGGCGCCGAGGAGATCGTGTCCGTGCACCTGTCCGGCGAGCTCTCGGGCACGGTGACCGCCGCGGAGGTGGCGGCGCGGTCGGCGGGCGTTCCCGTGCACGTCGTGGACTCGCGGACGGTGGGCATGGGCCTGGGCATAGCGGCCGTGGTCGCGGCCAGGGCAGCGGGCGCCGGTGGCGGCCGCCACGGGGAGCTCCGGGGTGCCGACGGCGCCGCCGTGGCC
>JAEWYD010000218.1 GCA_023462275.1 Actinomycetes bacterium | reverse complement strand
CTCGTGGGCCGGGCCGTCACCGTCGACGGCGAGTGGTCCGACGACGAGGTGCTGGTGCGCCGCCCGCTCGACGGCCGGGCCGGCTGGTGGGTGGTGACGCGGCTCGACGTCGACGGGGCCGCGCTCGCCGTCGTGCGCGGCTGGACGCCGGACCGCACGAACGCCCCGGCGCCGCCCACGGGCAGCGTGGAGCTGCAGGGCCGGCTGGAGGCGGGCGAGCACACGGCCGACGTCGGCGGCGAGCCGACGACCGTCAGCCCCGCCGAGCTCGTGAACCGCTGGGGCGGGCCGATCTACGCGGGGTACCTCGTGCTCGACGAGGCGCCGACGGGCCTGGCGCCGGTGCCGGTGCCGGAGCCCGACGCCGGCTGGGACATCCAGAACCTCGCCTACGCCCTGCAGTGGTGGATCTTCGGCGGTGCCGCCGTGGCGCTCTGGCTCCGGATGGTGCGCGACGAGGCCCGGCACCGGGTGGAGGGGGCGGCCGACGACGACGCCCCTGGGCCCGGTGAGGAGGCCGACGTCACTCCGGCCGCGGGCGGCGACGCAACGTCTTGACGTCTCGCCGCCGGCGCTCCTCCTGGGCGCGGCGGACGCGTGAGGCGCGCGAGGCCCGGGTGGGCAGGCGCGGCGTCGTCGGGCGGACGGCCTCGTCGAGCAGGGCCGCGAGGCGCTCCATGGCGGCCTCGCGGTTGCGCAGCTGCGAGCGGTGCTCGGCGGCCACCACCACCAGGACGCCGTTGGTGAGCCGGCGTGCGAGCGCGGCCAGCGCCCGGTCGCGCAGCGCGGGCGGGAGCGACGTCGTCGCGGCGAGGTCCCACACGAGCTCGACGCGCGAGTCGGTCGTGTTGACGCCCTGTCCGCCCGGGCCGGACGCGCGCGAGAAGCGCCACGACAGCTCCCGCTCGTCGATGACGTGGCCGGAGCGCAGGCGAACCTCCATGGCGTCAGCCTGCCGCACGCGCCGGGCGCCGTGCGGCAGAGTGGGCCGATGAGCGATGCGACGCGGCAGACCGAGGAGGTGCGCGGGCCGCACGTGCGCCCCTACCGGCCCACCGACAGGGCCGACGTCTACGACGTCTGCGTGCGCACGGCCGACGGCGGGGGCGACGCCACCGGGCTGTTCTCCACCGACGACCTGATGCCGGACATCTTCGCCGGCCCCTACCTGGCGCTGGACCCCGGGCTGGCGTTCGTGGTCGATGACGGTACGCGCGTCGTCGGGTACGTGCTGGGGGCGGCCGACACCGAGCGGTGGGCCGCCGAGCAGCGAGCCCGGTGGCTGCCCACGGTGGCGGCGAAGTACCCGCTGGCCGCCGAGCCTCGGACCCGCGAGGAGCACCTGATCGACCTGCTGCACCACCCCGAGGAGAACGTCCACCCCGAGCTCGCCGGCTACCCGGCGCACCTGCACATCGACATCCTGCCCAGCCACCAGGGCGCCGGCTGGGGCCGCCGCCTGCTGCGCGCGTTCTTCGCCGAGCTGCGCGCGCGGGGTGCCGGCGGTGCACCTGTCGATGCTGACCGCCAACACCCCGGCCCGCGCCTTCTACGACCGCATCGGCTTCCGTGAGCTGCCGCTCGTGATCCCGGAGGTCACCGTGCTGGGCGCGCCGACGGACCTGCCGGTGTGAGGTCGGGGTCGTCCCCGACGGCGTCCGGGGCGGGCGGGCCGTCGCCGTCGGCGTGCCACGAGTGCCACAGCGCCGCGTAGTCGCCCCCGGCTGCCACGAGCTCGTCGTGCGGGCCGATCTCCACGATCCGGCCCTCGTCGACGACTGCCACCCGGTCGGCGTCGTGCGCGGTCTGCAGCCGGTGCGCGATGGCGACCACCGTGCGCCCCTCGAGCACCGCCGAGAGCGAGCGCTCCAGGTGGCGCGCCGCGTGCGGGTCCAGCAGGGACGTCGCCTCGTCGAGCACGAGGGTGTGCGGGTCGAGCAGCACGAGGCGCGCGAGCGCCACCTGCTGCGCCTGGGCGGGCGTCAGCACGACGCCGCCCGAGCCGACCTCCGTGGCCAGGCCGTCCGGCAGCCGGTCCACCCACTCGGCGTCGACAGCTTCCAGCGCACGGCGCAGCTCCGCGTCGTCGGCGTCGGGGTCCGCCAGCCGGAGGTTCTCCGCCAGCGTCCCCACGAACACGTGGTGCTCCTGCGTGACCAGCGCGACGTGCCCACGCAGGTGCTCCAGTGGCAGGTCGACGAGCGGCACGCCGCCCACCAGCACCGACCCGCCCGTGGGCGGGTGGACGCCCGCGAGCATGCGGCCCAGCGTCGACTTGCCCGCCCCCGACGGCCCGACGACGGCGAGGCGCTCGCCCACCCGCAGGTCCAGGTCGATGCCGTGCAGCACGTCCTGGCCCGGCCGGTAGGCGTACCGGACGCCGCGCGCCACCACGCGCTCGTCGTCCGGCGCGGCGTCCCCGGCCACGCGGTCCGGCGGCACATCCGCGACGCCCAGGATGCGCGCGAGGGACGTCGCGCCGATCTGCGCCTCGTCCAGCCAGTAGATGAGCTGGCCCATCGGCTGCATGATCTGCACCGCGTACATCGCGACGGCGGTCACCGCGCCCACGGTCGAGTGGCCGTCGCCGATGAGCCAGCCGCCCCAGAGCACGACCGCCACGACCGGCAGCAGGAACGCCACGTCGATCCCCGGGAACAGCACGCTGCGCAGCCAGAGCGTGTAGCGCTCGGCGGCGAACGCCTCCCGCAGGTCCCCGTCCACCCGCGCGCGGCGGCGCGGCCCGAGGCCGAGTGCGTCGATGGTGCGCGAGCCCTCGACCGACTCCGTGATCGTGCCGTTGAGGACCGCGTACGCCGCCCCCTCGCGCAGGTACCCCGGCGTCGCCCGGCGCAGGTACCAGCGGGTCACGGGCACCAGCAGGGGCAGCCCGACGAGCATCCCGAGCGCGAGCAGCGGCTCGACCGCGATCGCGGCGGCGAAAGTCAGCACGACCGTCGCCGTGTTCACGAGGATCTGCGGCACCCCGAAGCGCACGGTGTGCGACACGCGGTCGACGTCGTTCGTCGTGCGCGCGACCAGGTCACCCGTGCCGGCACGCTCGACCGTGGACAGCGGCAGGCGCGTGACCGCGGCGACGAACTCCTCCCGGAGCTCGGCGAACACCGTCTCGCCCAGCACCATCGCGGCCTGCTGCGCGTAGCGGACCAGCACCGTGCGGGCGAGCACGGCGGCGGCGAGCCAGGCCGCCGCCGCGTCGACCCGGGCCACGGTGGTGCCGGCGCCGACGTCGTCGACGATCCGGCCCAGCAGCCACGGCCCGGCGAGGCCCGCCACCGCGGCGAGCACGTGGAGCACCAGCACCGTGGCGAGGTCGCGGCGGTGCTGACGCAGCAGCCGGCCGGTGTGGGCGCGCAGGTGCGCGCCGTCGGCGACGGGGAGCTTCATGCCACCACCTCCGCCACCTGACGGCTGACGACGGCGCGGTACGCGGCGCCGACCTCGTCCGACGACGCGAGCAGCGCCCGGTGCGGGTCCTGCCGGAGCACGCGGCCGCCCCGCACGAACGCCACCTCGTCGGCGTGGTCGAGCACGAGCGGGCTCGCCGTCACGACGACGGTGGTGCGGCCCGCACGGGCCTCGGCGAGCCGCGCGGCGATGCGCGCCTCGGTGTGCGCGTCCACGGCGCTCGTCGGCTCGACCAGCACGAGGACCTCGGGGTCCGCGGTGAGCGCGCGCGCCAGTGCCACGCGCTGCCGCTGGCCACCGGACAGCGACCGGCCCTTCTCCTCGACCAGCCCGTCCAGGCCCTCGGGCACTGCGGCGAGGACGTCGCCGGCATCGGCGACGTGGACGGCCCGCTGGAGCGCGGCGTCGTCCGCGCCGCCCCGCACGTCGAGCTCGTCGCGCAGGACGCCGCTGAACAGCTGCGCCGTCGCCTCCGCGACGACGACGCGGCGGCGCACCTCGGCGCGCGGCAGCTCCCTGAGCGGCCGCCCCGCGAGCGTGACCTCGCCGGCGTCGTCCGCCAGCTGTCCCAGACGTGCGGCGAGGTGCGCCGTCTCGTCCGGGTCCGCCGACACAAGCGCCGTGAGGGCACCCGCCCGCACGCGCAGCCCGGACGCAGCGTCGGCCAGCGCCACGGGGACCGGTGCTCCCGCGAAGTGGCGCGCGGCGGCGCCGGGCGTGGCCGACCCCAGCAGCTCCGGGTCCGCGCCCGTGGTCGGCACGCGCAGGACGGTGAGGATCCGGCGGGCGCCGACGACCCCGCGCACGGTGCACTGCACCATCTTGGTCGCGGTGGTCAGCGGCTCGGTGAGGAACGCGGCGTAGCCGTAGAACGTCACGAGCTGGCCGCCGGTGATCTCGCCGCCGACGGCGAGGCGCGCGCCGTACCAGACGACGCCGGCCACGAAGAGCCCGGGCAGCAGGGTCTGGAGTGCGTCGAGCAACGACTGGGTCCGCGCCACCCGCACGCCCGCGGTCCGCACGCGCTGGGACTGCTCGGCGTACCGCGCGGCGAACGCGTCCTCGCCCCCGATGCCGCGCAGGATCCGCAGCCCGGAGACCGTGTCGGAGCCCAGCGTCGTCAGGCGGCCCTGCGCCGCCCGGTGGGCCGCCTGCCGCTTCTGCAGCGGCCGCACGACCAGGGCCAGCGCGGCGGCCACCACCGGCAGGCCCACGAGGACCCCGAGCCCGAGCGGCACCGAGCTGCGCAGCAGGAGGACCGCGACGACGACGTACGCGACCACCCCGCCGATGAACCGCGACACCATGTAGAACATGTCGCCGAGCCGCAGGGCGTCGGAGGCGACCGTGGCCACGACCTCGCCCGTCGGCAGCTCGGCGGTGACGGCGTCGCCCGTCCGCGTGACGTGGTGGCCGACCAGCTGGGAGGTGCGGAACGCGGCGTGCAGCCAGTTCTGCACGTCGAGCCGGTGCCCGACGACGTTGCCGACGGCGCCGACGACGCCCGCCAGGCCGATCCAGCCCGCCTGGCCCCACAGGTGCGCGGTCAGGCCGTGCTCGAGGCCCGTGTCGACCGCCTGCCCGAGGAGGTACGGCAGGGCCGCCATGCTCACGACGGCGAGCGTCCCGACCGCTGCGCCGGCCGCCACGAACGCCCGCTGACGGGCCGCGAGCCACCACAGCAGGGCGGCCGCCGACCGCAGCGGAGGGGTGCCCGGATGGGCGGCCGGCAGCGTGCGCATGGTGCGCGAGCCTACGTCCGCCGTCCGACACCCGGCGACGGCATTACTGGTCGGTACGCAATGGCGCCGGGGCGGGGCGGGAACACTTCCGGTGGCGGCCCCGTTGTGCGGTCGTGATCATGCGAGTGTGCCCATGACGACGCCGACCACCGCCACCGCCCGCGACGCCCGCCTGGCCCGTGCCGCCCGCGCCCTGCGGCGCTACCGCGTGATGGCCTGGGTGACCGGCACCATGCTGCTGGTCCTCACGGCCGAGATGGTGCTCAAGTACGTCTTCCACGCCGGCGGGGTGGCCGACGACGGCACGCCCGAGCCCGTGATCGGCACCTGGGTCGCGTTCGCGCACGGCTGGATCTACGTGGTGTACCTGTTCACGGTCATCGACCTGTGGTCGGCGATGCGCTGGCGGCTGGGCCGGCTCGTCACGATGGTGCTCGCCGGCGTCGTGCCGGTGATGTCGTTCGTCATGGAGCGCCGCGTCCACGCGGACGCCGCAGCCGCGATCGAGGGCCGTCACTAGACTCCGCGGGGTGACCACCGGCACCGGCCCCGTCCTCGTCGTCGACTTCGGTGCGCAGTACGCGCAGCTGATCGCCCGGCGCGTGCGCGAGGCGCACGTCTACTCCGAGATCGTCCCGCACACGATGGGCGTCGCCGACATGCTGGCCAAGGAGCCGGCGGCGATCATCCTGTCCGGCGGACCGGCCAGCGTGTACGAGCCGGGCGCCCCCGAGGTGGACCCTGCGCTGTTCGACGCCGGCGTCCCCGTTCTCGGCATCTGCTACGGCTTCCAGGCCATGGCCAAGGCGCTCGGCGGCTCCGTGGACGCAGGCGCGATCGGGGAGTACGGCGGCACGACCGTCGCCGTCGACGAGCCGGGCGCGCTGCTGACCGGGTCGCCCGCGGAGCAGGCGGTCTGGATGAGCCACGGCGTCGCGGTGACCGAGGCGCCCGAGGGCTTCGCCGTGCTGGCGCGGTCCCCGGGAGCGCCCGTCGCGGCGTTCGAGGACCGCGGGCGGCGCCTGTTCGGTCTGCAGTGGCACCCCGAGGTGCGCCACTCGCCGCTCGGCCAGCGCGCCCTGGAGAACTTCCTCTACCGGGGCGCGGGGCTGCGCCCCGACTGGACCGCGGGCAACGTCGTCGCCGAGCAGGTCGCCGCGGTGCGCGCGCACGTGGGCGACGGCCGCGTCATCTGCGGCCTGTCGGGCGGCGTCGACTCGGCCGTCGCGGCGGCTCTGGTGCAGCGCGCCGTCGGGGACCAGCTGACCTGCGTCTTCGTCGACCACGGGCTGCTGCGCCGCGGCGAGGCCGAGCAGGTCGAGAAGGACTTCGTCGCCGCGACGGGCGTGCGCCTCGTCGTCGTCGACGCGCGTGAGCAGTTCCTCGGTGCGCTCGCCGGCGTCACCGACCCCGAGACCAAGCGCAAGATCATCGGCCGGGAGTTCATCCGGTCCTTCGAGGCCGCGGCGCGCGGCCTCGTGGCCGAGGGCGGCGCGACCGGCGAGGAGGTGCGCTTCCTCGTCCAGGGGACGCTCTACCCCGACGTCGTCGAGTCCGGCGGCGGCGAGGGCGCGGCGAACATCAAGTCGCACCACAACGCCGGCGGCCTGCCGGACGACCTGCAGTTCGAGCTCGTCGAGCCGCTGCGCACGCTGTTCAAGGACGAGGTCCGGGCTGTCGGGCTGGAGCTCGGCCTGCCCGAGGCCATCGTCTGGCGGCAGCCGTTCCCCGGCCCCGGCCTGGGCATCCGCATCATCGGCGAGGTCACGGCGGAGCGGCTGGAGATCCTGCGCGCGGCCGACGCCATCGCGCGCGCGGAGCTCACCCTGGCGGGCCTGGACCGCGACATCTGGCAGTGCCCGGTCGTGCTGCTGGCCGACGTCCGCTCCGTGGGCGTCCAGGGCGACGGGCGCACCTACGGCCACCCGGTGGTGCTGCGCCCGGTCAGCTCCGAGGACGCGATGACGGCCGACTGGACGCGCGTGCCCTACGAGGTGCTGGCGAAGATCTCCACGCGCATCACGAACGAGGTCCCGGAGGTCAACCGGGTGGTCCTCGACGTCACGAGCAAGCCGCCGGGCACCATCGAGTGGGAGTGAGCGCGGGGGCGGCCGTCACAGGGCTGGCGGCTACTCCTCGCGGCGCGTCGTGCGCCCCTTCTGCTGGTACATCCGCGCGTCGGCCGTCGAGAGGACCTCGTCGGCGCTGACCCGCTCGCCGGACCGCACGACGACGGTGCCGACGCTCGCCCGGCACGGCAGGCGTACGCCGTCGACGTCGACCGGATCCGCGAGCGCGGCGGTCACCAGGTCGCGCACGCGCTCCTCGAGCCGCGCCGGATCGCCCTCGCAGATCATCACGAACTCGTCGCCGCCGAACCGCGCGACCGTGTCCTCGCCGCGCAGGTGCGCGCGCAGCCGGGCGGCGAGCTCGGCCAGCACCCGGTCACCGACCTGGTGCCCGAGCCGGTCGTTGATCGACTTGAAGTCGTCGAGGTCGGCGAAGGCGACGACGGCCCCGCTGGAGCGCCCCTCGGCGACGCGGTCGAGCGCCAGCCGCAGCCGCGTTTCGGCCGCCCGGCGGTTCGCCACGCCCGTGAGCTCGTCGTGCTGGGCGAGGTGCCGCAGCCGGTCCTCGGCCGCGACGTGCAGACGGGCCAGCAGGCTGACGCGGGCGAGCACGAGCGGCACGACGACGAGCGTGGTCGCCGCGAGGAGCACGCCGTCCACGGGGCGGTCGGTGACGTCCTCGAGGCAGGCGACCATCGGGCCCACGAGGAGCGCCACGCCGAGCCAGGCGATCCGCCGCGGGGTCAACCGGTCGCTGGCGGCGGGTGCGGTCACGGTGTTCGCCGACGGGTGGACCGCCGCCGCCGCGAGCGCCGCGTAGGCGACCGCCCAGAAGAACCCGATCCACCACGCCGAGCGGCTCTCGGACGACGTCCAGGTGGCGATCTTCGTCATGTTCCCGGCATAGGTGGCGGCGATCGCGACGAGCATGTAGCCGAGGGCGCCGTGGCGCCGGCCGCTCATCCACGTCCGCGCGAGCGCCCCGAGGATCCCGCCGAGGACGAGGGCGATCAGCGCGGCAGCCCAGGTCCGGCCGGTCCCGGCGCCGATGGCCGTCAGATGCGGCCGCAGCAGGCCGCTCCACAGGACGACGGTGCAGGTGACGGCGACGAGGGCGGCGTCAAGGACCGCGCCGGTGTTGCGCCGGTCGCGGGAGGAGATGAGGAGCGTCGCGCCGATCAGCAGGGCGAGGTAGCCCAGGGGTGGGCCGGCCGTGCCGAGTGGCCCGGTGACGTCCTGCTGGCCCCCGACGGTGACCTGCACGACCGCGTTCGCCGCGGCCGCGGTGAGGATCACGACTCCGGCCAGCACCGGGCGCCAGGCCCGCTCGCGAAGCCGTCGGCCTGCGATCTGCCCGCCGACAACGACGGTCGTCATGACGGTGGCCGCCAACGTCCCGACCTCGCGCCCCGCGGTGGCGACGACGACCGCAGCGATGCCCGTGAGCACGACGAAGACGACGTGCGCGAGCGCCGTGGCGCGGGGGGTCGTCACGTCCACCTGATCGACCGGCGCGCGCCACGGTGGACCGGTCTGCGGGCCGCCGACCGCCCTTTCACCCGGGTGACGCGTGGTCCACGGGCGCCCGGGGGTGCCCACGCGGGCCCGTCCGTCGGACGCCGTCCGGACTACCCTGGCCGGATGCGGGTCCTCCACGTCTCCGACTGCTACGCCCCCCGGACGGGCGGCATCGAGACGCAGGTCCGCGACCTGGCCCGCGCCCAGGCGGCGCAGGGCCACGACGTCCACGTTCTCACCGCGACCGCGGGGGAGCACGGTGAGCGCGGCGGCCTCGTCACCGACGACGACGGCGTCCGCGTCCACCGGCTGGCGGCCCCCATGCCGTTCGAGCTCCCGGTCAATCCGGCCGCACCGCCGCGGATGCGCCTGCTCATGCGGGGCCTGGCGCCCGACGTCGTGCACGTGCACGCGGGCGTGGTGTCGCCGTTCGCGTACGACGGCGCCCGGCTGGCGCGGGCCGAGCGGCTGCCCCTGGCCGTCACGTGGCACTGCATGCTCGACGGCACGGTTCCGGCGCTGCGCGCCCTGGCGCGCCTGGGCGGCTGGGACCGGGCCCCGGTGGCCCTGTCGGCCGTGAGCTCCGCCGCGGCGGACCGGGTGCGCGAGGTCTTCGGGGGCGCGGTCGGCGTCGTGCCGAACGGCATGGACCTGGACCGCTGGGTGCCCGGGCCCGCGCGGACGGGCGCGCGACCGCTGCGCTGCGTCGCGACGATGCGCCTGGCCCCCCGCAAGCGCGGGCAGGCGCTGCTGGCGATCGTGGAGGACGCCGTCGCGCAGCTGGAGCCGGGCGACCTCGCGGTGGACGTGATCGGGGACGGACCGAGCCGCGCGGGGATGACCCGCCGGCTGGTCCGGCGGGACCTGGTGGACATCGTGCGGCTGCGCGGCCGGATGCCGCGGGAGCAGGTGCGCGCCGAGTACGCGGACGCCGACGTCTTCCTCGCGCCCGCCGTCCTCGAGGCGTTCGGCATCGCGGCGCTCGAGGCCCGGGCCGCCGGGCTCGTGGTGGTCGCGCGCCGCGGGACGGGGATCGCCGAGTTCATCACCGACGGCGTGGACGGTCTGCTGGTCGACGACGACGCCTGCATGGCCCGGGCGATCGTGCGGCTCGTGCGCGACCGCACGCTGCTGGAGGGCCTGCGGGCCCACGCCCGCGTTCACCGCCCGCTGCAGGGCTGGGACGTGACGCTCGCCGCGGCGCAGGCGGAGTACGCCCGCGCCGCCGCCCTGCGCTGACACCCGACCGTGTCAATTCCCGGGCAAACCGGGCGTGTTAATAGCGGCGGCAGCGCCATGATCACCGTGCAAAAAAGGACCTAGGTCTCCCGGACCATGGGCCTACACGTAAGGCGCCGTGTTAAGTCAGGCTTGTGCCGTGAGCTTGAAGAGAGCTCCCCGAGGCCGGCGCTACCGGCCACGGCCCCTTTGAAGTAGTCCTGGGAAAGGGATCGACATGGCCACCGCCACCGTCACCAGCACCGCAACCCGCCAGAACAAGGCCGTCCGGATCATCGGCATCCTGCTGCTCGTCGCGGGCGCCGTGATGATCGTCGCCGGCACCGTGACCTGGTTCACCGTCCGCAGCCAGCTCGTCGCGGAGAACATCATCATCCCGGACGACGCCAAGGCCTTCCAGGGCAACCAGGTGAACGGCCCGATCGACGCGTACATCCAGGCGGACATCATCAACCACCACGCGCTCGAGGCCTCCGGCGGCAAGACCTACGCCGAGCTCGACCGCGAGGACCCGCTGCGCGAGACGGTCATGAACGGCTCGTTCCTGCGCACCTCGCTCTTCTCCTCGGTGATCGCCTTCGGCGTCGCGTTCTTCGCCGGTGGCATGGGCATCCTCCAGCTCCTCATCGGCTGGGCCCTGCTGAAGCTGGCCCCGAAGCCCGAGCTCGTGAGCCCCGTCGCCTGAGCATCAT